>JAHFRO010000096.1:5959-8433 GCA_023266245.1 Betaproteobacteria bacterium
GTGGCAAAGCGAGATCAAGCGCAGACAGGAGGCGGATCCGAAAACGACGGCGCAATCCACTTTTCACTTCCGCTGGATCATGGGCTGCCTCGATGACGCCGACGCCGCGATCGAGAAGGCCAGGCGCTTTTCGCTCGCGGACGTCGCGGGCCGGATCACGTGCCCCTTTCTCATCGTGCACGCCCAGGACGACAAAGTCGTGCCGGTCGCTTCAGCCCACAAGCTTTATGAGGCCGTTGGCTCGAAGCGCAAGCACCTGAAGATCTTCACCGCCGGGGAAGGCGGCGCCTACCACGCGCAGGCCGACAACCGGCCAGTCGGGATCGATTACATCGCGGACTGGATAACCGCGAGTATCGGGCCGAAAATGGGAGCTTAGGATCGACGTCGGAGCCGACTTGTAGGATTGAAACAGGACCCCGGCCGCAATTCGTTGATTTACCTGCTGGAAGGAGAGTAAAGCAATGTCAACAGCCAAGCCGAAAACAGCCATGAAGAGGGTGTCCCGGAACGCCCTGAAACGGGATGTCACTTTGCGCACGATCCAGGCCATGGCGGAGCGCGTCAAGAACTGGGGCAAGTGGGGTCCTGACGACGAGCTCGGCACCTTGAATTACATCAGGCCGGCGGACATCGTCAAAGCTGCCTCGCTGGTTCGGAAGGGAAAGGCAATTTCCTTGGGACTCGACTTCAATCAATTCGGTCCGCAAAAAGGGTGGGGCGGCCGGTTCAACCCCATCCACACGATGTTGGCGACCGGCACCGACGCGGTGGCGGGGCGGCAGGAGTCGATGCAGATTCATTACGCCGACGACATGGTCACCATGCCGCTCCAGTGCGGGACGCAATGGGACGCGCTGGGCCACATTTTCTACGGGGACAAGATGTGGAATGGGTACGACGCGCAGCTCGTCGATTCCACGGGTGCCAAGAAGAACGGCATCGAAAAAACGCGCGACCGGATGATAGGCCGCGGGGTGTTGCTCGACGTCGCGCGGTTCAAGGGTGGGGACTACCTCGAGGACGGCTACGGCATCGGCAATGACGATCTCGACGGCTGCGCGGAAGCGGAGGGCGTGGAAGTGAGGCAAGGCGATTTCGTGATCGTGCGCACCGGTCAGATGGAACATTGCCTCGCGCGAGACGATTGGGGAGGATATGCGGCCGGCGACGCGCCCGGCCTTCGCTTCGAGACCGCTGAGTGGATCCATAAGAAGAAGATCGCGGCGATCTGCTGTGATACCTGGGGTTGCGAAGTGCGTCCGAATGAAAGCGACGAGGCCTTCCAGCCCTGGCATTGGGTTGTGATTCCCATGATGGGGATCACTATGGGCGAAATCTTCTACCTCAAGGACCTTGCCGAGGACTGCAGGAAGGACAAGGTCTACGAATTCCTCTTTTGCGCGCCGCCGCTGCCGATTACCGGCGCAGTCGGGTCTCCGATCAACCCGATGGCGGTCAAGTAGCCTCAAAGATTCATGAAAACTTTGCTGCTGGTTCTGCTCGCCGCGTGCAGCGCGGTCTTTTCATCCTTCGTCTTCGCCCAGCAGACCTATCCTCCCCGGCCCGTACGGCTGCTCGTGGGGTTTCCGCCCGGCGGGACGACCGACATCATCGCGCGGCTGATTGCGCCCGGGTTGAGCGAATTCTTCCATCAGCAATTCTTCGTGGACAACCGCCCGGGCGCTACCGGCAATATCGCCGCGGAACTGGCCGCCCATTCACCCCCGGATGGCAGCACGCTGCTCCTCGTGGCGGCCTCTTTCTCGAGCAACATAAGCCTCTATCCCAAGGCGGGCTATGATCCAGTGCGCGATTTCGCGCCCGTCACGCGAATCGCCGCCGTTCACAATGTGCTCGTGGTGCACCCCTCGGTCCCGGTGAAGAGCGTGAAAGAGCTGGTCGAGCTCGCAAAAAAGCGCCCGGGCGAGCTCGTTTTTGCTTCTCCCGGCAACGGCACTACGTCCCACCTCGCGGTGGAGCTGCTGAAGACCACGGTCGGCGGACTTAACATCCTGCACGTGCCCTACAGAGGCATTGCGCCGGCCGTGCTCGATATTATCGGCGGGCAGGTGCACGCGCTCGTGTCCACCATGCCCACGTCCGTCCCGCACATCAAAAGCGGGCGGTTGAAAGCCCTTGCCGTGGTGAGCCTGAAGCGCGCCGCCCCGCTGCCTGATGTCCCCACTTTCGAGGAATCCGGCTACCCGGGCTTCGAAGCCGCCGCATGGAATGCAGTGCTCGTTCCCACCGGTACGCCTTACGACACCATCACCCGGCTTAACCTGGCGATCGTCGGAATCGTGCAATCGCGGGAAGTAAAAGAGAGGCTCGCAACGCTAGGCGCAGAGGTGATCGGTGATACACCCGATCAGTTCGCCGCCTATCTGCGCGCCGAGATCGCGAAATGGGCGAAGGTGGTCAAGGCGTCGGGAGCTAAAATTGACTGAACTTGGAATTTCGGGACCCTAGCG
>JAHFRO010000282.1 GCA_023266245.1 Betaproteobacteria bacterium
CAGGTGTTGCCGTACCGCAGTCCGGGCCACGGACCGGAGCGCGAGGACGAACTTGAACCACAGGATGACTCGACGCTGCTCATGGACGCCACGATGAAGGAGCAACTACCGCCGCTGGCGCTGCCGAAGCAGGAGTACATGGAGCGTGCCAAGGCGATTTGGGAGCAGCTCGGCCTGCCGAAGCTGCGCCCGCAATCGCCGTGGTTCGGCTTGCCCCTGGGCGGCGACTGGCTGCGGCAATGGGACGAAGCAGCGAAACGCGCCGCCGAGGGCCGCTATCTCGAGAACGGCCGCATCAGCGAGAAGTTACGGCGCAAGGGCCTCAAGCCTGAGACCCGGTTCCGGCCGGATGAGGAACAGTAAGCAGTGAGCGGTGAGCAGTAAGCCGTGAACCGCGAACAGCGCACCCCTTCCAATCTACCGCTTACCGCTTACCGCTTACCGCTTACCGCTTACCGCTTACCGCTTACCGCTTACCGCTTACCGCTTACCGCTTATCGCTGACGGCTCTCGCCTAATCCGCCTTGATGCCGGCAGCCTTCACCACTTTCATCCATCTGGCGACTTCCGTTTTGATGATAGCGGCAAACTCCGCGGGGGAATTGCCCACGGGTTCGGAACCTTCCAGGGCCAGCATGGCTTTCATGTCAGGCGTATGAACGATTTTGACCGCCTCGGCGCTGAGTCTGGTGATGATGGGTTGCGGCGTCTTTGCCGGCGCGAGCAGGCCGATCCATGATGCGTAAACGTAACCCGGTACGCCCGACTCCGCGACGGTCGGCACCTCAGGCGCAGCCGCCGAGCGCCGCGCGGTCGTTACCGCGAGCGCGCGCAATCTGCCGTTTTTTACAAACGGCAAAGCCGTTGATATGGTCGCGAAATTCACCTGGACTTCGCTGCCGAGCAACGCGTTCACCGCGAGCCCGCCGCCCTTGTACGGCACGTGCACCAGCTTGGTCCCCGTCATGTACATGAACATCTCCATCGACAGATGGGTGCCGGTGGCAATCCCGCTCGATCCGAAATTGAGTTGCCCCGGCCTGGCTTTTGCAAACGCGATCAGTTCCGTGACCGACTTTACCGGCAGCGAAGGTTGAACGACCAGGATGTTAGGCAAGGCGGAAAGCTGCGAGATCGGTGCGAGATCGCGAACCGGATCGAACGGCAGCTGGTATAAGCTGGGGCTCATGGTGACCGAAGCCGCCACCGCCAACAGCGTGTAACCGTCCGGCGCAGCCTTGGCCACCAGGTCGGTGCCGATGACGCTGCCCGCGCCCGGACGGTTGTCCACGACCACGGACTGGTTGAGCGCTGCGCCCAGCCGTTGCGCCAGCGGGCGCGCAACCAAGTCGGTAGATCCGCCCGCGCTCTGCGGCACTATCAGGCGTATGGATTTGGTGGGGTAGCTCTGCGCAGCGGCGGCGCCTGCATGAACGAGCGACACGGACATCAACGCGGCGAGCCCGCAGCCGCAGGCCGCCTTGAACGAACTTCTCAGATGCCTGACGTGCCGCATGTTTCTGCGTCGGTAATCATTGGTGTCCATACCCACTTAATCGACACGCGCGCCCGATTGCTTGATGACTTTCGCCCACTTCACGATTTCGGCTTTGAGGTGGGCGGCGAATTGCTCGCGAGTGCTGCCGACCGGCACGCTGCCATCGTTGATCAGGCGCTGCCTGATGTCCACAGCTTGCATGATAGTCACGACGTGCGCATTGAGCAGGTTCAGGATCTCCTCCGGCGTGCGGGCGGGCGCCAGCACTCCGTACCACTGGCTGGACTCATAACCGGGCAAGCCGGACTCCGCGATGGTGGGCAAATTCGGCTCGGCCGGCAGCCGGGTCGCGCTGGTGACGGCCAGAGCTCGCAGCCGGCCGGATTTGACGTGAGGCAATGCCGCGATCGCCGGCTGGAATATGGCCGATATTTCTCCGCCGAGCAGTCCGATCATCGCCGGGCCCGTGCCCCTGTACGGGACGTGCACGATATCGACGTGCGCCATGGTCTTGAACAGCTCCGCGGCGAGATGCGGCGTGCTGCCGCTCCCCGCTGATCCGTACTGGAGCTGGCCGGGCTTCGCTTTCGCCAACGCGATCAGCTCGGCGACCGATTTTGCCGGCACCGTCGGATGCACCACCAAAACATTGGGTGCGAACGCGACCAGGCTGATCGGCGCAAAGTCTTTGATCGGATCGAACGGCAGATTCCGGTACAGGCTCACGTTGGTGACGAGCCCGGCTCCGGTGAGCAAAAGCGTGTAACCGTCGTGCGGCGATTTGGCGGCGATCTCGGTGCCGATGTTCCCGTTCGCGCCGCCGCGGTTATCGACGACGATGGATTTTCCCAGGCTCGCCGATAGTGGTTGGCCGAGAATGCGCGCCATGTCGTCGACGCCGCCTCCCGCGGGAAACGGCACGACCATGCGAACCGGACCGCTCGGATAGTTTTGCGCAAGCGCATAGCCGCTCGCGACGGCAAGCAGCGCCAGAGAACCGAGCCTACGGATGAAGCAGTGATGTGAAAGGCTCACGATTTTCTCCTCGTTATATTTAGTGAACGAGTGAACGAGTGAACGGGTGAACACCCTCACCCTAGCCCTCTCCACCAGTGGGTGGGGGAGAGGGTGTTAGTTCTTTACTCGTTCAACGCGAAACCCAGCGCGTTGCCAGGCGGCGGCGAGCGCTCGCGCCGCGAATTCCACCGCCATTTCACGCTTGTAGGCGACGGATCCGCGCACATCCGACATCGGCTGTGCGAGCGATCGCACGCCTTGCACAGCCTCGCGCAGCTTCTCTATGCTGAGACGCTGTCCGATCAGCTGCTGCAGGTCGAGGATGATGGGCTTCCAGCTGACTGAGCCCACCACTACGCGCGCGCAGCTGCACTTGCCGTCGGGATCGAGGCTGACCATCGCGGCGGTATTCACGGTGGGGATTT
>JAHFRO010000006.1 GCA_023266245.1 Betaproteobacteria bacterium
GCTGCTGCAGGTCGAGGATGATGGGCTTCCAGCTGACTGAGCCCACCACTACGCGCGCGCAGCTGCACTTGCCGTCGGGATCGAGGCTGACCATCGCGGCGGTATTCACGGTGGGGATTTCGAGAACGTTGCGCGGCATGTATTTAAAGAAACTCGAGCCGGTGCGCGTCGGCAGCGAATCGACTTCGACGCTGACTACCATCTCGTCCTTGGCGAACCTGTTCTTGAACGCCTCTTCGAGCGATACGGTGCGCCGCCCCTTGGGCCCGGCTACGGTGACCCGCGCCTGCAGCGCGAGCAGGGCCACCGGCAGATCAAAGCCGCCGATGAGCGGACCGACGCTGCCTCCGACGGTGATCCCGCGGCGAATGCGCGTGTGGCCCACTGCTTCCAGCGCGTCGTCTATTGCCTGCCAGCCCTTCCGCACCTGCGGATCGTCGTAGAGCATCTGCTGGTGCACGGCCGCGCCTGCCCGCAACACGCCGCGTTCATCGATGGACATCTCGTTGAGCTCGGATATGCGCCCGATGGCGATCAGTCGCTTCGCTTGCGGGAATCCGGTCCGCTCGCGGCGTATCGCGTGCGACATTCCCCCCGCAACCAGCGCGCTATCTCCCGCGGCGAGCAGCGCCACTGCTTCTTCCACGCTCTTCGCGAACACGAACTCCGGGTTGAAGGGGCGTGCGCCGGAGGGTTTGCCGGCGGCAAGCCGTGACCAGACTCCGCCTTTGGGGGGCGCGGGAGAGGTCGCTTTCTCGTGCGCGTAGAATTGCGGGTGCAGCGCACGATGAATTTTCTCCGCCGTGATCGGCAGCTCGGTGATGCGCACGCCGACCGCGTCCGCGATGGCATTCGCAATGGCGGCGGGCACGGCATCAAGCCCGATTTCGCCCAGGCCCTTCGCGCCGAACGGGCCGCTGGGCTCAAAGGAATCCGCGAAAGCGACATGCATCTTCGGCATCATCGCGGCGCTGGGGATGGGGTAATCCTTGAGTTGCGGATCGGTCGGCGTGCCGTTGTACCAGTCGAAGTACTCGATCATGGCAAGGCCGATGCCCTGCGTGACCGCGCCCTGCACCTGGCCTTCGGCAGCCGCGGGATGGATAACCGTGCCGCAATCGACCGCGGTGGCCACTTCAAGCAAAGTGACCTGGCCGGTTGCGGGATCGACCTCGACTTCGGCCGCGTTCACCGCGAAGTTGTACGCGCCCGACTCGTTGCCGTAGCGGCTGTGGTCGGGGAGGTCCGAAGGATTATCCCAACTGCCGACACCGACGATCGGTTGCCCGTCACGCTGATAGGTGTGCGCGCGTACGATTGCGGCGACGGACTTGAAGTCGGTTTCGCGGCCGCGGTGCGGGCCGATCTCGCCGTTGATGATCGTCAGCTCGTCCACGGGCAGCTTAAATTGCGCCGCCGCCGCTTCGAGCAACTGCTTCTTGGCTGCCGCGGCCGCGCGCTTTACCGCATTGCCTGCCACGTAGGTCAGACGGCTCGCCAGCGCACCCAGCGCATGCGGCTGCACATCGGTGTCGGGACGCGTGATGTCAACGTCATCGTAGGGAACGCCGAGCTCTTCTGCCGCGATCTGCCGCAGTACCGTCAGCGTGCCCGTGCCGATTTCACCTTCGCCGGTGATGATGGTGGCGCGGCCATCCTCGTTGATGCGGACAATCGCGGAGCTGCCGTCCCAGTCGCCGAAGCTGCGGCGGCCGTTGACGTGAACGCTGCAGCCAATGCCGAGTCCGCGGTTCGGTTTGCGGTGTTTGCATTTCTCCTGCCACCCGATCATTTGCGCGGCCTTGTCGATGCATTGCTTGAGCTCGCAGCTCGTGATCTTGTGGTTGTGCGGCGAGACGTCTCCCGGGTCCACCGCATTCATGCGCAGCAGTTCCACGACATCGATGCCGAGCTTTTCCGCGGCGAGGTCCCACGCCTGTTCCACCGCCCAGTCCGCAGAGGGATTGCCGAACCCGCGGAATGCGCCCGTCGGCACAAGGTTGGTGTAAACGAGCGTGGAGTCCGCCCGGGCGCACGGATACTTGTAGAGCGCATCGTGACGAACCGTCGCCGCGCCGAGTATCGCCTGCGACTTGCCGGTGTAGGCGCCGTTGTCGGCCACCATCTTGACTTCCTTTGCCTTGACGCGGCCGCCGCGGCTGAAGCCGAGACGCACCCAGTAGCGGATGGGCATGCGCGGGTGACTCGCCAGAAACTCTTCTTCGCGGGTGTGGATGAGCTTGACCGGCTTGCCTGCCTTGCGCGCAAGAATCGCGCAGATGACCGATGCGTTGTCATCTCCCGACTTGCCGCCGAAGCCGCCCCCGACCTCGGTCTGGATCACGCGTACCTGGCTCTCCGGCACGCCCAGCGCGGTGGCATAACGGCCGCGCGCAAGAAACGGCGTTTGCGTATTGACCCAGAGCGTAACGCGGCCGCTGGTCCAGTGCGCGACGCAACCGATGGTTTCGAGCGCGGTGTGCCATTGGCGCGCGCTTTCCCACGTGCCCTCGACGATGACGTCACTCGCCTTGAAGCCCGCGTCGACGTCGCCGCGCTCGAAAGCGAAATGATGCGCGATGTTGCCGGGCGCATCGTCGTGCACGAGCGGCGCCCCGGGCGCGAGCGCCGCATCGGGCGAGAGCACGGCAGGAAGCACTTCGTATTCGACTTTGATCTGATCGACGGCGGCGCGTGCCGTCTCAGGGTTTATGGCCGCGACCGCTGCAACCTCGTCCCCGACGTAGCGTACTTTTTCGACCGCCAGCGGATACAGATCCGGCCGGAATGCGCCCCACTTGCGTTTCGCTGTATCGGCGCCGGTCACGACCGCCTTGACGCCCGGCAGCGCGGCGGCGGCGCGCGTGTCGATGCTGACGATCCGGGCATGCGGGTGCGGGCTGCGCAGCACGGCGGCGTGCAGCATTCCCGG
>JAHFRO010000029.1:0-4742 GCA_023266245.1 Betaproteobacteria bacterium
GAACACTGGGGTCGGAGTCATTTTCGCATTGTGGACAATGAGACTCCGCCCCGGCTTCAACGGGGCCCCTGTTCGCCGCCGAGCAGCGCAGACCAGGTAGGGGGAAGTCGGCGAGCACTGGGCGAGTTTCGCGCCCCGCGAGTTACCGCTGAGGACACCCGCCCAATGTCGCGAGCAATATCGAAGCGAGTGCGCGAGTTGCGCAGCCGCCCTACCTGGTCGAGCAGCGCAGGGGACCGCGCGAGGTTACGAGCAAGCGGCGGCGAACCGGGGAACCCCTTTCTTTGGTGACTTTCTTTGGGGGAGCAAAGAAAGTCACCAGGCCCCACAGGGGACTGTGCTTGGAAATAAAAAAGGCGGCATCGCCGCCTTTTTTCCTTTCTTGAAGGGTCGGCCTAGGCCGAGAAAGAAGAGCCGCAACCGCAGGTCGAGGTCGCATTCGGGTTCTTGATCACGAACTGCGCGCCTTCGATGCCTTCCTGATAATCGATCTCCGCGCCCATCAGATACTGCAGGCTCATCGGGTCGATCAGCAGCGTCACCCCGCCTCGCTGCAGCGAAGTGTCGTCTTCGCTGACCGCCTCATCGAAGGTGAAGCCGTACTGCATTCCCGAGCAGCCGCCGCCGGTCACGAACACGCGCAGCTTCAGCTCGGGATTGCCTTCCTCGTCGATCAACCGCCTCACCTTGTTCGCCGCAGCGTCGGTGAATACCAGCGGATCGGGTATCTTTTCGGTCGGCGCGTTCATGTCTTGCTCCTGAAATCCTGCATACACATCGCGCAGCCCAAGCTCAGTCTGCGGACGCAGGCTTTAATTGTACCACCTTCTCGCTCTTGCCGTCGCTCTGGTAGACCAGTCTTCCCTGCACCACGGCGCCGAGCTGCATCTCGAGCGTCTTGTAGTGCACATCTCCTGTGACATTGGCCTTGGACTGCAGTTCAACGTATTCCGCGGCGTGCACCGCACCGACCACCGTGCCATTGATGACTACGTGCGAGACGTGGACTTCGCCCTCGATCTGCGCCTGCTCCGACAGCACCAGCGTGCCGGACTTGCCGTCGGTCGCCACCACGTTGCCGCGCACGCGCCCGTCCACCCGCAAGCCACCGGTGAAGGTGATGTTGCCCTCGATGGTGGTGCCCGCGCCGATCAGGCAATCGATACGGTTCTGCGGCTTGCTGCTGCCCTTGCTGCCGAACATGAACCCTCTCCTCAGGAAACATTCGCCGTCTGCGTTAGTTTAGGCGTATTGGCGCCGTTTTCAAAGACCCGCACCTGCATGCTCTTTACCACCGCACCGGGCGCGACCTTGAAGGTGCCTTCGATGCGCTGGAAGAACTTGAAGTTAAGCTGGTATTCCTTGGCGCGTTTGTCATGCTCCGGCGGCAGTGTCAGCACGAACTGGCGGTCGTTGTGCTCGAGATTCAGGATGAACTCCAGGTTGCCCCGGAATTCCTTGACGCGTTGTCCGGTCTGCACCAGCAGCAGACGATAGTGGTACTCGCCCGGCAGCGCTTCCTGCTGCACGCGGAAGCGGTTGATGGTGATCGCACCTTCCCTGCCGCCCGCCGGCATCAGCGACTGGAAGAACGCGAGGTCTTCCTTGAGCGCGGCGTTTTCCTCGGTGAGCGCCTTCACCTGCTTGGCGAGGTCGCCGTAGGTTGCGCGCTCGATCTGCAGCTGGCGTTCGGCCGCCGCCACTTTCGAGCGCATCCCGGCGATTTCCGTGTCGCGCTGCCTGATCTCATCGTTGAGCCTGGCGAGCGCGCGCGTGGCCTCGCTCTGGCGAAAGCCGGCAAACTCCATGCCGAAGTCGTAAGTGGCCCAGCCGACCGCGGCCACCAGCGCGCCAAGCGCAATGATACCGAGCCAGCGCCAGTACCACGGCACATGCGTGCGCACCGCCATCCGCGGCGCGGAGATGCCGAACTTGCGCTGCAGCGCTCGGATGAACTGGGCCATTTACGGCAGCAGCGCGAGCTGCTCCAGCCCCGTGGTTTCGGGAAAGCCGAACATGATGTTCATGTTCTGCACTGCCTGGCCCGAGGCGCCTTTCACCAGATTGTCGATCACGCACAGCACCACCGCGATGTCTCCGCCGCGCGGCTGGTGCACCGCGATGCGGCAGAAGTTGGCGCCGCGCACCGAGCGCGTGTCGGGGTGGCTGCCCGCCGGCATCACGTCCACGAACGCTTCCTTCGCATAGCGCTTCTCGTACAGCGCCTGCAGGTCGGCCTTGGCTGTCAGGCGCGCGTAGAGCGTGGCGTGGATGCCGCGGATCATCGGCGTCAGATGCGGCACGAAGATGAGATTGACCGGACGGCCGGCGACCTGGGCCAGCCCCTGTGTGATCTCGGGATGGTGGCGGTGCGCCGGAACGCCGTAGGCCTTGAAGTTGTCGGAGGCCTCCGCGAGCAGCGTGTGCACCTCCGCCTTGCGCCCGGCGCCGGAGACGCCGGACTTGGCGTCCGCGATCAGGTGATCGAGATCGACGACGCCGGCCTCGACGAGCGGCAGGAAGCCGAGCTGCACCGAGGTTGGATAGCAGCCCGGGTTGGCGACCAGCCGCGCTTCCCGGATCCGCTCGCGGTTCACCTCCGGCAGACCGTACACCGCTTCCGCCACCAGTTCCGGGCAGGCGTGTTTCACGCCGTACCACTGCTCCCACTGCGCGACATCCCTGATGCGGAAATCCGCTGCAATGTCGATGATGCGCACGCCGGCGTCGATCAGTGCCCGCGCCTGCTCCATCGCCACGCCGTTGGGTGTGGCGAAGAACACGAGGTCGCAGGCGTTGAGCTCGGCTCTGGCGGGATCGGAGAACTTGAGCGCCACCCTGCCCCGCAGGTTGGGAAACATCTCGGCGACGCCCATGCCCGCTTCCTTGCGCGAGGTGATCGCGGTGAGCTCGCAATGAGGGTGCTGGGCGAGCAGCCGCAGCAGCTCGACGCCGGTGTAACCGGTGCCGCCGACGATGCCGACCTTGATGCCGTTCTTGGCCATTGCGCGATTTCGATTTCCGGATCCAGAGACAACAAAGCCGCCCGCAGGCGGCTTGGTTGCGGTCATTAACGTTAACGCTTCGAGAACTGCTTGCGGCGGCGCGCCTTGTGCAGCCCCACCTTCTTGCGTTCGACTTCGCGCGCGTCGCGTGTCACCAGCCCCGCTTTCTTGAGTGCGGGCTTCAGCGTGGCGTCGTGCTGGATCAGCGCGCGGGTGATGCCGTGGCGCACCGCGCCGGCCTGGCCGGACTCGCCACCGCCGTCCACGTTGATCATGATGTCGAAGCTCGCGAGCGTGTTGGTGATCTGGAGCGGCTGGCGCACGATCATGCGTCCGGTCTCGCGCGAGAAGAATTCATCCACCGGCTTGCCGTTGACGGTGATCGCGCCCTTGCCGGGCTTGAGAAACACCCGCGCCACGGCGGTCTTGCGCCGGCCGGTGCCATAGTTGTGGTTGTACCGCGGTTGCGTTGCCATGGTGTTTTAGATCTCCAGTGTTTTGGGCTGCTGCGCCGTGTGCGGATGGCTCGTTCCGGCGTACACCTTCATCTTGCGCAGCATGGCATAGCCCAGCGGACCCTTGGGCAGCATGCCCTTCACCGCCATTTGCAGCACGCGCTTCGGATGGCGGGCGTGCAGCTTGGCGAAACTGGTGCTGTAGATGCCGCCCGGATAGGTGCTGTGCCGATAGTAGGTCTTCTGCTGCGCCTTTCTTCCGGTCACGCGCAATTTGTCGGCGTTGACCACCACGATATAATCGCCGGTGTCGATGTGCGGCGTGAATTCGGGCTTGTGCTTGCCGCGCAGCCGCCGCGCGATCTCGGCCGCAAGCCTTCCGAGCACCTTGCCGGAGGCGTCCACGACGTACCACTCTTGCTTGACGTCGTGGGGTTTTGCGGAAAACGTCTTCATGGGTCTGGCCCTGCTCGCGTACTCGGTTTCAGAAAAGGCCGAATTCTATTGCAAATCAGGCGTCTGTGTCAAACCTGCGGGTGCGGCATCGGCCCGTCTTTCCCCCGACATTGATTAACAACGGCTTAACGTGGAGTGGCTGATCACCAATGCGCTTGCGGCGCTGCTCATCCCACCGGGCATTCTGCTCGTCATTCTGCTGATCGCGGTGCTGCTGACGTGGCGCCGCCCGCGGTTGGCGCGCGGTCTCGTCGTCCTCGCGTTCATCGCACTCTATGCGCTGTCCACCCAGTTCGTGGCGGACATTTTGCTGCAGGCACTGGAACCGCCTCCGCGCGATCCGCTCGCCGACCAGAGCGGCCAGGCGATCGTGGTGCTGGGCGGCGGCATTTACTTCAGCGCGCCCGAGTACGGCGGCGACACGCTCAATTCCGCGGCGTTGATGCGCGTGCGTTATGCGGCCCAGCTCTACCGCGCGACCCGGAAGCCGGTACTGGTTGCGGGCGGCGCGCCGCTCGGCGACATGCCGGAGGCGGTGTTGATGAAGACGGTGCTGACACGCGAGTTCCAGGTGCCGGTGCAGTGGGTCGAGGAAACCTCGCGCAACACCCTGGAAAACGCACGGGTGAGCTACCACCTGCTCAACGCCGCCGGCATCCGCCGCGTCTATCTCGTCACTCACGCCTGGCACATGCCGCGCGCGAGGCTTGCCTTCGAGCACGCCGGCTTCACCGTGATCCCGGCGCCGACCGGCTACGCCACGCGCTTCGAGCTGACCGCGCTCGACTTCCTGCCAAGAGCGACCGCGCTGCTCGACAGCAGCCGC
>JAHFRO010000029.1:4842-25633 GCA_023266245.1 Betaproteobacteria bacterium
GCTTGCCTTCGAGCACGCCGGCTTCACCGTGATCCCGGCGCCGACCGGCTACGCCACGCGCTTCGAGCTGACCGCGCTCGACTTCCTGCCAAGAGCGACCGCGCTGCTCGACAGCAGCCGCGTCTTCCACGAAGTCATCGGCATCGGCTGGTATCATCTGCGCATCCTGTTGGGGCGCTGACCGTGCCCTGCATTGAACCACAGAGGCACAGAGACAGGGAGAAAAGCCGTTCAGAACATATGAAACGCAAAGGCGCAGAGAACGCAAAGACTATTCGAATATTTTGTTTCACTTTGCGACCTTTGCGTCTTTGCGTTTAATGTCTTTGGATTTTGATTTCTCTGTGCCTCTGTGTCTCTGTGGTTCAGCTGGGAGGTCACTATGAAAGTTCGCATCAAATGGATCGAGAACGTCGCCTTCGCCGGCGAGTCCGAGAGCGGGCATGCGCTGGTGATGGACGGCGCGCCCGAGGGCGGCGGGCGCAATCTGGGACCGCGCCCGATGGAAACGGTGCTGCTGGGAACCGGCGGCTGCACCGCCTATGACGTGGTGCACATCTTAAGGAAGAGCCGCGCGCCCATCACCGACTGCGTGGTGGAGATCAGCGCCGAGCGCGCGGCGCAGGACCCGAAGGTCTTCACCAAGATCCACTTTCACTTCGTCGTGACCGGGAAGGGTCTGAAGCGCGAGCAGGTCGAGCGCGCGATCCACCTCTCGGCGGAGAAGTACTGCTCGGCCTCGATCATGCTCGGCAAGACTGCCGAGATCACCCACGACTTCAAGATTAAAGAAGCGGGAAATTAGCCGCCAAGGCGCCAAGAGCGCCAAGGAAACCGAATAAGATGAATCCCAAAAGCACTAGCCACAGAGGTCACAGAGATCACAGAGGAAAAGCAGGGCTTTAACTTCTCTGATTTTTCTGAATCTCTTGGCGTCTTGGCGGCCTTGGCGGTTCAATTATCGTTCTTGTTTTTCTTGGCAGCCTTGGCGCCTTGGCGGCGCTCTTCTAGATCCAGTAGGCGGTTTCGGTCATCACCCGGGAGGAGAGGCGCATCGCGCGCTTCGCGGGAGCGGGGAGCTCCGCCCCGCCGTGCGTGATCGCGCTGGTGGCGTGGCGCGTTTCGTCGTCCTTCATCTGCTCCAGAATCGCGCGGCTCTTGTGGTCTTCACGCGGCAGCCTCGTCAAATGGCCTTCGAGGTGCGCGACTACCTGCCGCTCGGTCTCGGCAAGAAACCCCAGATTCCAGCGGTCGCCAAGCAGGCCGGCGAGCGCACCGATCGCGAACGAGCCGGCGTACCACGCCGGATTGAGCAGGCTCTTGCGGCCGCCCAGCTCCTCGATCCGGCTCTCGGTCCACGCCAGATGTTCGGTTTCCTCCTGCGCCGCCCGTTCGAGCGCTACGCGGGCGTTCGGATTGCGCGCGGTAAGCGCCTGCCCCTGGTAGAGCGCCTGCGCGCAGATCTCGCCGCTGTGGTTGACCCGCATCAGCGCCGCGGCAAGCTCCCGCTCCGCCGCTGTCATCCCGGTTTCCGGAAGATTCTCCCCCGGGGTCGCGCGCAGCGACTGCGCCGGTCCGAACACCGTGCGCAGGCCTTTGTCGAAGGCGACGATCAGATCATCGAGCGTAGGCATGGGCCGAGTATAGCGTTCTCAGGTTTCGGCACCAAACAGCCGTTCCAGCTCCGCGCCGGGGTCGGCCGCGCGCATGAACGCCTCCCCCACCAGGAAGCAGCCGACCCGGCCCGCGCGCAGGGTCTTCACGTCCTCACGCGACAGAATGCCGCTTTCGGTGATGACGATGCGCTCCTTCGGGATGCAGGCCATCAGTTCGAGTGTCGTCTCCAGCCGCGTCTCGAAGGTGTGGAGATCGCGGTTGTTGACGCCGATGAGCGGCGTCTTGAGCTCGAGCGCTCGATCGAGTTCCTTCGCGTCGTGCACTTCCACGAGTACTGCCATGCCGAGCCCGCGTGCCACCGCTTCCAGCTCCTGCATACGCGAGGGCTCGAGCGCGGCCACGATCAGCAGGATGCAGTCGGCGCCCGCCGCACGCGCCTCGTAGACCTGGTAGGGATCAATGGTGAAGTCCTTCCGCAGCACCGGCAACCGGCATGCGGCGCGCGCCTTCTTGAAATGCTCGACCGCGCCCTGGAAAAACTGCTCGTCAGTCAGCACCGAAAGACAGGCCGCGCCGTGGCGCTCGTAGCTCGCCGCAATCGCGGCGGGATCGAAATTCTCGCGCAGCACACCTCTGCTGGGGCTTGCCTTCTTTATCTCGGCGATCACCGCCACCTGGCTGGCAGCGAGCTTCGCGCGCAGGGCACCCGTGAAATCGCGCGCCGGCGCAGCGGCGCGCGCCTCGGCCTGCAGCGCCGCGAGCGACCTGGCGGCCTTGGCGCGCGCGACCTCCTCGGCTTTCACCGCGAGGACGCGCTGCAATATGTCAGCCATGGGCCTTAGTGAAAGCGACGAAATCGTCGAGCTTCTTGCGCGCCGCGCCGCTTGCGATCACCGCCAGGGCCTTCTTGACCCCCTCGGCCGTGGTCGGCGCGAGCCCCGCGACGTAGATGCTTGCGCCGGCATTAAGCGCAACGATGTCGCGCGCAGCGCCTGACACGTTGCCGAGCGCTGCGAGCACCATCGCTTTGGATGGCTCCACCCCGTCCACCCGGATCGCCCCGATCCCGGTAGTCTTCAAGCCGAAGTCCTGCGGCGCGATGGTGTATTCGTTGATCTTGCCGTCCTTGAGCTCGCCCACCATGGTCGGACCCGAAATCGAGATCTCGTCCAGCCCATCCATGCCGTGCACGATCAGCACGCGCCGGCTGCCGAGCCGCTGCAGCACGCGCGCCTGGATGCCGACGAGGTCCGGATGGAACACGCCCATCACCTGCTGCTTCGCCCCTGCCGGGTTGGTGAGCGGTCCCAGGATGTTGAAGAGGGTCTTCACGCCGAGCTCGCGGCGCACCGGTGCGGCGTGCTTCATCGCGCTGTGGTGATTCGGCGCAAACATGAATCCGACGCCGGCTTCGGCGATCGAGCGCGCCACCTGCTCGGGCTTCAAGTTGATGTTGACGCCGAGCGCCTCCAGCACGTCGGCGCTGCCCGACTTGCTGGAAACCGAGCGCCCGCCGTGCTTGGCGATCCTGGCGCCGGCCGCCGCCGCGACGAACATCGCGGCGGTGGAAATGTTGAAAGTGTGGGCGGCGTCACCCCCGGTGCCGCAGGTATCGATCAGGTTCGGCTCGTCCGGCACCGGCACCTTGGTCGAGAATTCGCGCATCACCTCGGCCGCCGCCGCGATCTCGCCGATGGTCTCCTTCTTCACCCGCAGGCCGGTGATGATTGCCGCGATCAGCACCGGCGACACGTCGCCGTTCATGATGCTGCGCATGAGGGAGAGCATCTCCTCGCGGAAGATCTCGCGGTGCTCGATCACCCGGCTGAGCGCTTCTTGCGGTGTCATGGTCTCCCTCCCTCCAGGAAGTTCTTGAGCAGCTTGTGACCATGCTCGGTAAGGATAGACTCGGGATGGAATTGCACGCCTTCGACTGCGAGCCGCATGTGGCGCACGCCCATGATTTCGCCGTCGTCGGTCCAGGCGCTCACTTCGAGGCAATCCGGCAGGCTCGCGCGCTCGATGACCAGCGAATGATAGCGCGTCGCCGTGAAGGCGTCCGGCAGTCCCCGAAACACGCCACGCCGGTCGTGAAGTATGGTGGAAGTCTTGCCGTGCATCAGCTGCCTGGCGTGCACGATCCTGCCGCCGAACGCCTGGCCGATCGCCTGGTGGCCGAGGCACACGCCCAGTACCGGGATCTTGCCCGCGAACCGCTCGATCAGCGGCACCGAGATGCCCGCTTCGTTGGGCGTGCACGGCCCCGGCGAGATCACGATGTGCGCGGGTTTGAGCCGCGCGATTTCGTCGAGCGTGATCTCGTCGTTGCGGAACACCTTGACGTCCTCGCCGAGCTCGCCCAGGTACTGCACCAGGTTGTAGGTGAAGGAATCGTAGTTATCGATCATCAGCAGCATAAATTCTTACCACAGAGTCACAGAGACACAGAGTAACCGTAAGTCATAGTTTCATTCGCTTTATCCCGTGCTTCAAAACGGGAACATTGAAGTTAAGAAGCAGTCCAGTTCTCATGCCGCTAAGCCGCAAGTAAGTCAGCAACTGTGCCTCGTGGATTGGCAAAAGCTTCTCAACCGTCTTCAATTCAATGACAACCTGTTCTTCGACGACAACATCCATCCGATAGCCGCAGTCCAATTTCACGACTTTATAGGTAATTGGCAGGTCAACTTGTCTCCGAAAGCGCAAGCCGAGTTGCGAAAGCTCGAAGCAAAGGCACTCTTCATATGCGGACTCCAACAAGCCCGGGCCGAGTACGCGATGAACCTCGATCGCCGCACCAATTATCTTCTCAGTAAGCGAATCTCTCCGTGCCTCTGTGTCTCTGTGGTTCAAGATCAATCCAAACTCGTGTCGAGGCCGGACTCGGCCATTTCCGCCGCGCGCAGCAGCGCCTTCGCCTTGCTCTGGGTCTCCTGCCATTCGGCCGCGGGCCGCGAATCGGCGACGATGCCGCCGCCCGCCTGCACGTAGAGCGTGCCGTCCTTTACCACCGCGGTGCGCAGCGCGATCGCGACATCCATGTTGCCGTGAAAGCCCAGATAGCCGACCGCGCCGGCGTAGACGCCGCGCTTTACCGGCTCGAGCTCATCGATGATCTCCATCGCCCGCACCTTGGGCGCGCCGGAGACGGTGCCCGCGGGAAAGGTCGCGCGCAGCACGTCGATCGCGTTGAGTCCGGGCCTGAGCTTGCCCTCGACGTTGGACACGATGTGCATCACGTGCGAGTAGCGCTCGATCACCATCTGCTCGGTCATCTTGACGCTGCCGGTGTCGGCTACGCGCCCGACATCGTTGCGCCCGAGATCCACCAGCATGATGTGCTCGGCGCGCTCCTTTTCGTCGGCGAGCAGCTCCCGGGCGAGCGCCGCATCTTCCGCCGGCGTTGCGCCGCGGTGGCGCGTGCCGGCGAGCGGCCGCACCGTCACCGTGTCGCCTTCGAGACGCGCCAGAATCTCCGGCGAGGCCCCGACCACGTGGAAGCCTCCGAAGTCGAAGTAGTACATGTAGGGCGAGGGATTGATGGTGCGCAGCGCGCGGTAGAGCGCGAGCGGAGTCGCCCGGAACGGCTTTACCATGCGCTGCGAGGGCACCACCTGCATGATGTCGCCCTCGTATATGTAGTGCTTGGCGCGCTCCACCGCGGCGTGGTAGGCGGCCTCTCCAAAACCCGAGACCGCGGCTTCCGACGACCCGCGGACATCGGCCGGTATCGCCACCGACGCGCGCAGCCTCGCCAGCAGCTGCTTGAGCCGGGCGCGTGCCGCCTGGAACGCGCCGGGCCTGCCCGGCTCGGCGTAGACCACCAGCATCAGCTTGCCGGAGAGATTGTCCACGATCGCGATCTCTTCCGACACCAGCAGCAGGATGTCGGGAGTGCCGAGCTCGTCCGGCTTGCGGGTCGCCGCCAGGCGCCGCTCGATGTAGCGCACGGTGTCATAGCCGAAGTAGCCCACCAGTCCGCCGCAGAAGCGCGGCAGGCTCGCGTCCTGCGCCACCCGGAATCGGGTCAGGTAGTCGTTGATGAAGGTGAGCGGGTCGGTGGCCTGCGTTTCGCCCAGCGCCCGCGCTCCGCGGAACTCGGTGCACGTTTCCCCGCGCACTTCGATCCGCGTTTCCGCAGGCAGGCCGATGAACGAGTAACGGCCGAAGCGCTCGCCGCCCACCACCGACTCCAGCAGATAGGTGTAGGGCTGGTTGGCGAGCTTGAGGTAGATGGAAAGCGGGGTGTCGAGATCAGCGAAGGTCTCGAGCACCACCGGAACCCGGTTGTAGCCCGCGCGTGCGAGCCGGTCGAATTCAGCTTCAGTCATCACTCACTCCACAAAAACAGAATACGGTCGAGAAACGTACGCGCGCCTGACGCGCGCAAGGGACGAACTAGCGGCGCCAGGGACGCCAGCGGCCCCCAGCGAAGATCGCCTGTTTCTCGGTTCCGTAACCCGTGGAGTGCATGACCAACTATGCCTTTTGAATCAATCGGGTGGCTTCGAGTAGCGACGGTACTATAGCATCAACGTCCAGCTCACGCACATCCCGGCCTTCGTTGTAACCGTAGGTCACGCAGAACACCGGGCAGCCGGCGGCGCGTGCGGCCTGCGCATCGTTCATCGAGTCGCCGATCATCAGCATCTCGCGCGGTGCGATGCCGAACCTGCGGCAGGCGTAGAGGAGCGGCGCCGGGTCCGGTTTCTTCTGCGGCAGCGTGTCGCCGGCGATCACCTCCGAGAAGTAATGCGCGACTCCCAGATGCTCGAGCAGCGGCAGCGTGAAGCGCCCGGCCTTGTTGGTCACGCACGCGAGCGGCAGCTGCGCCGCGCGCAATGTCTGCAGCCCCTCGCTCACGCCAGGATAAAGCGTGGTGTGCGTGCCGTTGACCTCCGCGTAGCAGCGCTCGAAGATCGACACAGCGCTTTGGTACAACGTCCGGTCCGGCGCGAGACCGTCAAGCGCGCCGGTGAGCGCGCGCCCGATCAGTCTGGGAATGCCCTTGCCGACGAAGGTCCGGATCAGGGCTTCGTCAAGCTCGGCGCGCCCCAGCTCGCGCAGCATCATGTTGGTTGCGACCGCGAGGTCGGGGATGGTGTCGGCGAGCGTGCCGTCGAGGTCCACCAGCACCGCCTTGACGCGCAACGGGAAACGCTGACTCATGATTCACCACAGAGACACAGAGGCACAGAGGAAACACTGAGAGCAGACAGAATTTTCAGGTGTTGCCCGGATTAGAGCGCCTTCGGCGCATCTCGAAATCCCGTTTCCTCTCGTTTGGCTTTTCCTCCGTGTCTCTGTGCCTCTGTGGTTATGTCTTGACCTTCGCCAGCTCGGCGCGCATTGCGCCGATGGCGGCCTTGTAGTCCCCGGTGCTGAAGATCGCCGAGCCGGAGACGAAGGTGTCGGCGCCGGCGCGCGCGATCTCCGCGATATTGTCCACCTTCACGCCGCCGTCCACTTCGAGCCAGATGTCGCGCCCCGTTGCCTTGATGCGCTCACGCACGGCGGTGATCTTCTTGAGCGCCTGCGGGATGAATTTCTGCCCTCCAAAGCCCGGATTGACCGACATGATGAGGATGAGATCGAGCTTGTCGATCACGTGGTCGAGATGGGACAGCGGCGTGGCGGGATTGAACACCAGACCCGCTTTGCAGCCCTGGTCCTTGATCAGCGCGATCGTGCGGTCCACATGCTCGGAGGCTTCGGGGTGAAACGAGATGATGTTGGCGCCGGCCTTGGCGAAGTCGGGAACGATGCGGTCCACCGGCTTCACCATCAGGTGCACGTCGATCGGCACCTTGGTGAGCGGCCGGATCGCCTCGCACACCAGCGGGCCCGCCGTGAGATTGGGCACATAGTGGTTGTCCATCACGTCGAAGTGCACCAGGTCGGCGCCGGCGGCGACCACGTTTTGCACCTCCTCGCCGAGCCTGGCGAAGTTGGCGGACAGGATGCTCGGAGCGATGCGGTATGCCATGGCCATATAAATGCGCCCGTTCTGCGACGCTGGAATTGTACCCGTTCCCGCGCGGCGGCGCTTGCTTGCATGCGCCGCCGAAATGGTCAAAAATCGGAGCCATGGCGGACAAGAAGTACGAGATCAGCGTTGCGGCGCGCACCGCGTTCATTCCCGAACAGTCCGACGTCGACAGCGGCCGCTACGTATTCGCCTACACCATCACCATCACCAATACCGGCACGTTGCCGGCGCAGCTCATCAGCCGCCACTGGATCATCACCGACGCCAACAACCAGGTGCAGGAGGTGCGCGGCCTGGGTGTGGTCGGCGAGCAGCCGTATCTGCGACCCAACGAGAGCTTCCAGTACACCAGCGGCACCGCCATCGCCACCCCGGTCGGAACCATGCGCGGCAGCTATCAGATGGTGGCGGAGGACGGCGCGCAGTTTGATGCGCCGATTACCGAATTCACGCTCAGCATGCCGCGCGTCCTGCATTAAAGGCAGTGTTGAGTGATGAATGATGAGTGCTGAGTGACTGTCTTCCCGGCGGCCCTCGCCGCCGGCTGAATTTGAATTCAGAATTCATCACTTAGCATTCATCATTATGAGCCTACGGCTCAGTTACACCCTCCTCGCTCCGTTCTACGACCTCGTCGTCGGCCCCGCATTCCGCGCGGCGCGGCGCCGCAGCCTCGCCGCCTTGCCGCGCGGCGGCAGCGGGATGGTGCTGCTCAATGGCGTTGGCACCGGCCTTGATCTTCCCCTGCTGCCGTCAGGCTATCGCTACGTCGGCCTCGATCTCACGCGGGCGATGCTTGCACACTGCGCGCGGCGCGCTGCAAGCCTGGATTTTGTCCCCGTGCAGGGAGACAGCCTCGCTCTGCCTTTTCGGGACGCGAGCTTCGATCACGCCGTGCTGCACCTCATCCTCGCAGTAGTGCCGGAGGCGGCGCGCGCGCTGGCGGAAACCGCGCGCGTGGTGCGTCCAGGCGGGAACATCCTCGTGTTCGACAAATTCCTCAGACCCGGGCAACGCGCTCCGTTGCGCCGTCTGCTCAACCCGCTCGCCGCACGCGTGGCAACGCGGCTCGACGTCGTATTCGAGGACCTGCTGCCGGGCGTGCCCGCCGTGCGGGTTCTAAGCGACGAGCCTGCGGCCGCCGGCGGCTGGTTCCGGCTGATACGGCTGGAGCGGTTGTGAGCGCGTGGCGCCTAAAATCCGCGCTAAACCCCAACCTCTCACCGCAGAGGACGCGGAGGACGCGGAGGAAAAGCAAACAACAAAAAGAATTAACCCCAAGGCGCCAAGACGCCCAAGAAGTTCGAGGATCGAGCGGCTTAACTAGAAATAGGTGGCTGGTGCGTAGTGGGGAAAAGTATATACCGGCATTTTCCTTCTTGTTCTTCCTCCGCGTCCTGTGTGTCCTCAGCGGTTGGAGGTTCTTGCTTTTCTTGGCGTTCTTGGCGTCTTGGCGGTTCCAGAAACAGGATTGAGGATTCGGGATTCAGGAGTCAGTGCAGTTGTTCTTCCCATTCCCCATTCCCTGCGTCCCTCCGCGTCCTCTGCGTCCTCTGCGGTAAGAGGTGGTATTCGGTTTTCCTTGGCGTCCTTGGCGGCGAGAGGTTTTAGTTTCGCGGCTCGCCGTCGCCGCCGTCGCGCGGCTTGCGGCGCGGCAGGGTCCACCAAACGATGAAGATCAGCAGCGCGAGCGCGACACCCGCTTCGAGCAGCAACCAGAACAGGGCATCCATCGGAGGAACCGGTTTATACTTGCGAAGGTCACCGAAGCGTAATGTCGCACTTTAGCGAATCGTCACCCGGAAACCAAATACGCGGTGCGGGCGCGCTAGCGCTGGTCGTGCTGTTCGCGCTGGCGGGTTGCGAGACGGTGAAGCCCACGCCCGCCCCGCCAACCGTCGCACCCACTCCGCCCCCGCCCAAGGGAGCGCCGGCCGTGAAGCCGCCGGCGGCCGGAGAGGCGGGTGTGCTGCGCCAGGTCACGTGGCTCGACCTTCCGGAGTGGCAGGCGGAAAACCCGGCGCTCGCATGGGGACCGTTTCTCATCAGCTGCAGCGCGCTCGGGAAACAGGAAGCGTGGCGCGAGATCTGCGCCGCGGCGGAAAGCATCAAGGACCCCGATCGCGACACGGCGCGCCGCTTCTTCGAGCTCAACTTCACTCCGTTCCAGCTCATCAACGTGGACGGCAGCGACGAAGGGCTGATCACGGGCTACTACGAGCCGTTGCTCAAAGGCAGCCGTAAAGCCTCCGGTCGCTACCGCTTCCCCGTGTTTGGCGTGCCCGACGATTTGCTGATGATCGATCTCACCGAGGTTCATCCCGAACTGACGGGCATGCGGCTGCGCGGCCGTCTCGACGGACAGCGTGTGGTGCCGTACTACGACCGCGCGCAGATCGAGCAGGGGCGCGGCGCGTTCGCGGGCAAGGAACTGGTCTGGGTGGATGACGCAATCGAGCTCTTTTTCCTGCAGATCCAGGGATCGGGGCGCATCGCGCTCGACACGGGCGAAACGATCCGCGTCGGTTACGCCGACCAGAACGGCCATCCCTACCGCTCGATCGGGAGACTGCTGGTGGAGCGCGGCGAGTTGCCGCTGGAACAGGCCTCGATGCAAGGCATCAAGGCATGGGCACGGCAGCATCCCGAGAAACTCGCTGAACTGCTCAATCACAATGCCAGCTACGTGTTCTTCCGCGAGTTGCCGAGCGGGTTGCCGGGACCGCTCGGCACCCTCGGCGTGCCGCTCACCGCGCGCCGCAGCGTGGCGGTCGACGCGCGCTTCGTGCCGCTCGGCGCGCCGGTCTACATCGCGACCACCTGGCCTCTGAGCAGCCGGCCGCTCTATCGCCTGATGCTGGCGCAGGACACCGGCGGCGCGATCCGCGGCGCGGTGCGAGCCGATTTCTTCTGGGGGTTCGGTGAAGAAGCTGCGCGCGAAGCCGGACGCATGAGGCAGTCGCTGCGCATGTGGGTGCTGCTGCCCAACGCTTTCAGGATTCAGGACTCAGGACTCGGGATTCAGGATTCAGTGAACCGGTAACCGGGACGCCTCACCAGTCACCAGTCACTGGTCACCGGTCACTGGTCACTGTTTCTTCCCGCGCGGGGGCGAAGCTGAGGCTAATCAGCACGCGGCTTTTCACCGGAAGGCCGTCCTTGCGCGCGGGGACAAAGCGGGTCGCAGCGAGCACGGCGCGCGCCTCCTCTTCGAAATAGCCCGGCGGCTCGGCTTCGACGATGGCGATGTGGTTTACCACACCGTGCTCGTCTATGAGCAGTGAGAGCCGCACTCTGCCTGCGACACCGTCGCGAGGGGCGCCTGCCGGATAACCGAGCTTGAGCGGCGCAGCCGGTCTCGGATAGACGTCGAGTTCGCGCGCGGAGTAATAGGTCGGATCCGGGACCTGCGGCAGTGAAAGCGTCGCGGTCGCGGCCACGTCCTGCGCCGGCTGTGTCTCCTGCCCCACCGGCATCGTGCGCTGCCCGTTTCCGGGAACCGGGGCGCGCGGCGTGTGCTGTCTTGCCCGCGACCTGGCGATCGGCGGTTCAACGTCCAGCCGGGGCGAACCGGCAGACACTCCCGAATCGGTGTCCAGGTCGAGCCGGACGATGATTGGCGCTGCAGTACCGGCTTGCGCAACCCGCCGCTGCGCCTCGGGCGCGAGGAGCGTCGCAAACAGCAGGTGAAAAATCGCCGACACCACCAACGCGAACGCAATGCGGCGCGGGGTTCGCGCGGGGAAATCCAGGGTTGAAGCCGGAAAGGCTGCTGCCGTCATATCGGGGATAACGGCCGGCGTTATCCCCTGTTGACCGCGCGTGCCCGGGTTCTTACTTGGATGAGACCGAGTTGAGCGCCTGCTCGAGCTCGTTGGCCGGTACAAATCCGGCGGCGACCTGACGCCCGTCAGCAAGATAAATGGCGGGCGTACCACGAATTCCGAAGCGCTGCATCAGCTGCAAATTCTTCTCGATCGGCGTCTCGCAGTCCCTTCTGCCGCCCGGCATCGTTCCCT
This sequence comes from Betaproteobacteria bacterium, assembly GCA_023266245.1. Taxonomy (GTDB): domain Bacteria; phylum Pseudomonadota; class Gammaproteobacteria; order Burkholderiales; family SG8-41; genus SG8-41. The sequence goes on from JAHFRO010000029.1 coordinate 16,468, forward strand.
GCATCGCTTCGTCCCACGCCTTCGCGCGATCCTTGGCGCACCACACCGCCTTCGATTTCTCCACCGAGTCCGGCCCCAGTATCGGTATGAGGAAAGTGTAGACCGTGATGTTCGTCATGCTGCTGAGCTCCCCGTGCAGCTTTTTGCACCAGGGGCAGTTCGGATCCTCGAAGGTGTACAGCGTGCGGTTGCCGTTGCCGCGCGCCCGCTTGAATGCCTGATCCACGGACTTCGAGAGTGTCGCCGCGTTGAGTTGCGCGCTGCGCTCGCGCGTGAGATTGCGCTCGGCTCCGCCGCGCATGTCGTAGAGATTGCCGAAAAAGGCGAAATTGAGCTTCTCGTCGATATAGGCGATCTGGCCGTTGAACACCACTTCGTAGATACCGCTGAACGGCGTGCGCGTGACGCTTTCCACCGTGGCGTTGGGAAATTTGGCCTGAAACGCCTGCCGAATATCGGCTTCACTGCCGTGGGCGGCGCCCGTCAGCAGCCACAGCAACGCCACCATTCCCATCGTGAGTTTTCGTGACATATCGATCCTTAGTTGTTCGCAGCGTGCCGGCTCAGGCCACCGCATGCTGCACCAGGAAGTTCTTCAGTTGCGGCTGCCAGTTGACCAGTCTCAGGCCCAGATTGCGCGCCCTGGCTAACCAGACAACGTCGTTGTTGAAAAGTTTCTGTAGGGCGTGCGTGGTGAGCTGCATGGCGAGGATGTCCTCCTTGCGCGCTCGCTCGTAACGCCGCAGCAGCGCGTAATCGCCGCAATCGTGCTGCGCTCCGCGCTCCATCAGCACCGCGGCGAGCACGCGTGCGTCGCGAAAGCCCAGGTTGACGCCCTGCCCCGCCAGGGGGTGCACATTATGCGCGGCGTCCCCCGCGAGCGCCAGGCGCGGGCGTACCAGCTGTGCCACGCGCTGCAGTTTGAGCGGGAACGCAGCGGCGGGAGTGATGAGTTGCAGAGCGCCCAGCACGCCGTGGCTTGCCGACCCCACTTCCGCAGCGAAGTCCGAAGCCGGCAGCGTGAGCAGGTGCCGTCCGCGTTCCGCCGCGATCGACCACACCATAGACACGCGGTCACCGGGCAGCGGCAGCAACGCCAGCACCCCGTCGCGCAGGAACCACTGGAAGGCAATGCCGCGGTGGGGTTGCTCGCAAGAAAAATTGGCGACCACGCCGAGCTGTCCGTAATCGCTCGGCGTCACCGCGATACCCGCTTGCGCGCGCACCCGCGATTCCGCTCCGTCGGCGCCGACCACCAGGCGCGCGGCGATCTCGCTGCCGTCCTCGAGCCGGAGGGTGGCGATATCCGCGCCGAATTCGAGCGCGGTCCAGTCGGCGGGACAAAACACCTGCGCCCCCTGTTCGCGCACGCCCTCCCACAGCGCGTGCTGCAGCCGGCTGTTTTCGACGATGAAGGCGAGCTCGCGCAGGCCCGCGTCGTAGGCGCTGAACTCTAGGCAGGCGCGCATATCATCGCCGTAGACCCGCATCGCCTCGACCCGCGTCACGCGTTCGCGCGGCAGCCGCTGCCACGCCCCGCAGCATTCGAGAGACGCCGCAGCGCCGGGGCTGATCGCGTAGACGCGGCTGTCCCAGGTATCGTCGATGGGGGCTGGTTTTGGTCGTTGCGGCTCGACGAGCGCCAGCGTGAGCCCGCTGCCGGCCAGTGCGCGCGCGAGGCTGAGACCGACCAGCCCGCCGCCGATGATGACGATATCGAACTCTTTGCGCATGCGCGGGGCGACCTTCACGATGATCCGCGCAGTGTAACGCCGCGGCTGCAGTCTGACTACGCTACCTTCTGCACTTTGATGAAGCCGCGCTCGTCCTGGATCGTCTTGTTGAGCAGCGACGTGAGCGCGTGAACCGCGTCGATCAGCCTGCCCGCCGATTTGCCTCCAGCCGCGCGTCGACCAAAGCAACCACTTCATCAAGCACATCGGACTGCATGCCCTTCCGCGCGGCTATGGCCTTCACCAGACGGTCCACCCGCTCGATATAGGGCGCGCCGCCAAACAGGGTCCGCGCCGCAGCCGACGGGCTTGCAAGCGATAGTGCCGCGTTGGCGTATTTTTCAAATGGCACCAGGTCTTTCCCGGACGCACCCAAAGACGTGCACAACTTGACCACCCAGTTGTAAACCGACCGCGATGCTTCGATGTCGCTATGTACGGCATCCTTGATGGATCGCATTCCATCCTTTGTTACGCAGCGATAGTTGCCGGCGATCAACATGGGCCACTTCGCCAGCGGCACAAAAACGGAGTCGTGCACCTTGAGCTTGACGGGCAATTCGATCTTGCCGTCGCCGATGTCAATCCGGACCGCTTCGATATCCGACTCCAGCTGGCGCAGGATGGCAGTGTGAGCGTCCGAATCGAAACGGGCCGCCTTGAAGTTGGTCGGCAGCTTGACTTGCAGCACGTTGACCTTTTCCTCCGGCGGGCGAATGGCCTGCGGGTCCGGGCTGCACAGCGTCATCAGCTTGGGGTCGAAGCTGTCCCAGACCGTGGGATCCGTATATGCGCCTCTGCATGCATCCGCATCAAGGCCTGGAATGCGTTTCAGGTAAGTCAGCGGCGGCATGTTCATGATCGACATGCAGGGAACCTTGGCTTTGGCCACCGCGTCCAGCAGCTCGCGCACGCCGGGCGAGCGATATTGGGGCTCTTGCATGGCCAATGCAACGAGATCGTAGTCGGCCGGATTGATCCCTCCCGGGCCGCCGGCGGACAGTATGCCCGGCACTTTCCGCGTATCGATCTCGACGAGCCCGTTCCTGCCCTTGACCGGCATGCGCACCCGGGCGCCTTCCTGGTTGATCAAGTCCGCCTCGGCGGGGAGGCATATCAGCTTCACCGTATGCCCCGCGAGCAGCAGCTTGGCTGCCAACAGCGAACCGTAAGAGGCGCCCATGATCAGAATTTTGTAAGTGGTGTGCATGCAAAACCTCATCTGCGCGGTGAGTTGAACAGATCGCCTTCGTGCACGGTGATGGTGTCGCCTTCCAGCGTGCTGAAGCCGGTTTTGCCGCCGTGTTCAAAGCACAGCCACCTAGCCATGGCTTGCTCCTCCTCAGGTGATTTCACGATGTGGGAATTTGATTCGTGGTTTGGAATCAGCATAACATGCTTTGCGGCGGGTCGTCACAAGCGCCGGATTCTTAACCTAAATCCGGAAAATATTCAGTGGCTTAACTTGACAAAGGTGGAACCGCTCTTTAGACTCGCGCGCTTCCCGTGGCGAGTTAGCTCAGTGGTTAGAGCAGCGGAATCATAATCCGTTGGTCCGGGGTTCAAATCCCTGACTCGCCACCCATTTTTTGCTCACTGGAAGAGCCGTTCAGCGACTCGATATCGGCTACGATCTGCGATTGAAGTATTTGATTACGTTGTGTTACTGTGGGCTGATGCGGAGATCGGCTTGGGCGGGGTTGCTGGCTTTGGCACTGGCGCTGGCCGCGACGAGTAACGCCCAGCTGCAACGTCAGCTCCCCGCCAATGGCAAGCTCGGCCAGCTCATCGGCCAGCAGCACCCGTTTCCACTCGTCCAGTTCAACAACCAGGTTCTGCGCCTAGCTCCCGGCGGGCGCATCTACGATGAGCATAACCGCACGATTTTGCACGGCTTTCTTCCGGAGCATGCGCACGTCCTGATCGTGCAGGATATGAGCGGCAACGTTGCGCTCATATATCTATTGCGCCCCGAAGAGCTGCTGCTGCTCCAGAACGCGGGCAATCGCTAGCCGTACCTCTCCCGGCCGCACCGTGCCGCAAAAAGTTTTTATCAAGACGTTCGGCTGTCAGATGAACGAGTACGACTCGGGCAAGATGGCCGACATCCTGCGCGCCGCGCACGGCATGGAACAAACCGACGATCCCGCAGCGGCCGATGTCATCCTGTTTAACACCTGTTCGGTGCGCGAGAAGGCGCAGGAGAAGGTGTTCACCGATCTCGGGCGCGTCAAGCATTACAAGCGCGCCAACCCGGCGCTCGTGATCGGCGTCGGTGGCTGCGTCGCCAGCCAGGAGGGCGCCGCCATCGTCGAGCGCGCGCCGTATGTCGATCTCGTGTTCGGGCCGCAGACGCTGCACCGGTTGCCGCAGATGATCGAAGCGCGCCGCGCCACCGGCAAGGCGCAGGTGGACGTGTCGTTTCCCGAGATCGAGAAATTCGACAACCTGCCGCCGGCGCGCGTCGAAGGGGCGACCGCTTTCGTCTCGGTAATGGAAGGCTGCAGCAAGTACTGCACCTTCTGTGTGGTGCCGTACACGCGCGGCGAGGAGGTATCGCGGCCGTTCGAAGACGCGCTCACCGAGATCGCCGAGCTGGCGCAGCAGGGGGTGAGGGAAGTCACGCTGCTCGGCCAGAACGTGAACGCCTACCGCGGCGCCATGCACGACGGCGAGATCGCCGACTTTGCGTTGCTGCTGGAGTACGTGGCGGCGATTCCCGGCATCGAGCGCATCCGCTACACCACCTCGCATCCCAAGGAGTTCACGCAGCGGCTGATCGACGCCCATGCCGGGATTCCGCAGCTCGCGAGCCACGTGCACCTGCCGGTGCAGGCGGGATCGGACCGCGTGCTGGCGGCGATGAAGCGCGGCTACACCGTACTGGAGTACAAGTCGATCGTGCGCCGGCTGCGCGCGCAGCGTCCCGAGATCTCGATCTCGTCGGACTTCATCATCGGTTTTCCCGGGGAAACCGAAGCCGATTTCGAGGCTACCATGAGGCTCATCGAGGAGGTGGGCTTTGACGCGAGCTTCAGCTTCATCTACAGCCGGCGGCCCGGCACGCCCGCCGCCGAGTTGCCCGATGACACCCCGCACGCGGCGAAGCTGACGCGGTTGCAGCGGCTGCAGGCGAGGATAGACCAACAGGCCCAGGCGATCAGCTGCCGCATGGTTGGTACGCGCCAACGGGTGCTGGTGGAAGGGGCAGCCAGGAAAGACGCTGCCGAGCTCTGCGGTCGCACAGCGAACAATCGCGTGGTCAATTTCCCGGGACCGCAGCGCCTCATCGGCCAATTCGTCGATGTGACGATCACCCGTGCGCTTCCCCATTCGCTGCGCGGGGAAGTTGATGCTGCATCCCATTGAAACCCGTCGAGATCGTCTTCACGCCGGTTGACAACCAGCGCCTCGCCAATCTGTGCGGGGCGCTGGATGAAAACCTGCGCCAGATCGAAACTGCGCTCGACGTCAGCATCGCACGGCGCAGCGAACGCTTCGCGCTCACCGGCAGTCCGGGGCAGACCAGGATCGCGGCACAAGTACTACAGACGTTCTACGAGCAGGCCAAGTCCGGGCTCACGCTGGAGGACGTGCAGCTCGGGCTGATTGAAGCGGTGAGTCCACGCAAAACCATGGCCCCCGACGGCAGTCCTGCGTTGATCACGCGGCGCCAGGACCTGCACGGGCGCACCCCGCGCCAAGTGCAGTACCTGCAGAACATTCTCACCCATGACCTCACCTTCAGCATCGGCCCGGCCGGCACCGGCAAGACCTATCTGGCGGTGGCGTGCGCGGTGGACGCGCTCGAGCGCGACGCTGTGAAACGCATCGTGCTGGTGCGCCCGGCGGTGGAAGCCGGCGAACGGCTCGGGTTCCTCCCCGGCGACATGGCGGCCAAGGTCGACCCCTACCTGCGACCGCTCTACGATGCGCTCTACGACCTGATGGGGTTCGACAAGGTGGCCAAGATGTTCGAGCGCGGCGCGATCGAGATCGCGCCGCTCGCTTTCATGCGCGGGCGCACGCTCAACCACGCCTTCGTGATCCTGGATGAAGCCCAGAACACCACGCCCGAACAGATGAAGATGTTCCTGACCCGCATCGGCTTCGGCAGCAAGGCGGTAGTGAACGGCGACGTGACCCAGATCGACCTGGCGCGCGGCAAGGGAAGCGGGCTGATCGAGGCGCAGGAGGTGCTCAAGAAGGTGCGCGGCATCGCGTTCACCTACTTCGACGCGGAAGACGTGGTGCGTCACCCGCTGGTGCAGCGTATCGTCAATGCCTACCAGCATCACACGCAAAAACAGCAGAACAAAGAGGCCTAGGCTGGGACTCGCCGTGCAATACGCGGTCAACACGCGCAGCCTTCCCTCGCGTGCGCAGCTGCGGCGCTGGGCGCGCGCCGCGCTCGAGCGCGACGCACGCATCACGGTGCGCATCGTCGGCAGCGGCGAGGCGCGCGCGCTCAACCGGAGCTTTCGCGGAAGGGACTATCCGACCAACGTGCTCACCTTCGTGATGCGCGGGCGGCCGCGGCTGGAAGGCGATCTCGCGCTGTGCGCGCCGCTGATCGCGCGCGAGGCGCTCGCGCAGGGCAAGAGCATCGCCGCGCATTATGCGCATCTTGTGGTCCACGGCGTGCTGCATCTGCAGGGCTATGACCATGAAACCGAGCGGCAGGCACGCGTGATGGAACGGCGCGAATCGCAGATCGTGACCCGTCTCGGCTATCCGGACCCCTATTCCTAAGGGATGAGGGCGGAGGGCGGGGGGATGAGGGAAATCGAGAAACCCGCACGCAACGGCAGTCATAACGCGTATCTTTCATACCTCATCCTTCATCCCTCATCCCTTGAAACACATGGCCGACGACCGACTTAAACCTTCGCTGCTCGAGCGCCTCGGCGCGTGGCTCGCGCGCGAGCCCGAGGACCGGGAGGAGCTGATCGAGCTGCTGCGCTCCTGCTACGAGCGCAACTTGGTCGACGCCGACGCGCTGGCGATGATCGAGGGCGTGCTGCAGGTCTCGGAAATGCAGGCGCGCGACATCATGGTGCCGCGCGCGCAGATGGACGCCATCGATATCAACGAATCGCCGGACCAGTTCATTCCGATGGTGATCCAGACCGGGCACTCGCGCTTCCCCGTGTTCGGCGAGAACAAGGACGACGTCATCGGCATCCTCCTCGCCAAGGACCTGCTGCGCCACTACGCGGGCGAGGAAGAATTCAACGTGCGTGAGATGCTGCGCCCGGCGGTATTCATACCCGAATCGAAGCCGCTCAACGTGCTGCTCAAGGAATTCCGCAAAAATCGCAATCACATGGCGATCGTGGTGGACGAGTACGGCGGCGTGGCGGGTCTGGTCACGATCGAGGGCGTGCTGGAACAGATCGTTGGCGACATCGAGGACGAGTACGATTACGAAGACGTGGAAGACAACATCGTCCCCGAGAAAGGCGGGCAGTACCGGGTGAAGGCGCTCACCGAGATCGCGGATTTCAACGCCGCGTTCGGCACGCACTACGACGTCCAGGAATTCGATACCATAGGCGGGCTGGTGATGTCACGCTTCGGGCGCGTGCCCAAGCGCAGCGAGCAGGTGAGCTTCGACAATCTCACTTTCAAGGTGCTGCGAGCCGACAGCCGCCGATTGCACCTGCTGCAAGTCGCCAAGAAAAAGTAAAGGATGAGGGCGGAGGGCGGAGGGCGGAGGGGGATAGCAACCACGCCAGGGGTTCGTCGCTCGTCATCCCTCATCCCTCATCCCTCATCCTTGGTCCTTGCCTTTCTCCTCGGCGCGGTCACGGTAGCGGGTTTCGCGCCGTTTTATCTTTTTCCGCTGCCTATCGTCACGCTCGCGGCGCTGTTCGCGCTCTGGCACCGGGCGGCAGGGGCGCGGCCGGCGGCGTTGATCGGATTTGCCTACGGACTCGGGCTGTTTCTGTTCGGGGTGTCGTGGGTTTACGTCAGCCTGCACGATTTCGGCGCGATGCCCGCTCCGCTCGCCGCGCTCGCGACTTTGTTGTTCTGCGCGTTCATTGCGCTGTTGCCCGCGGCCGCGGGTTATGCCAGCGCCAAACTCAATGTGCCGCCTGCGGTCAAGCTCGGCCTGTTCATTCCTGCTCTCTGGACGCTGGCGGAATGGACCCGCGGCTGGCTCTTCACCGGCTTTCCCTGGCTCGCCGTCGGCTACTCCCAGGTCCCGCTGAGCCCCCTTGCCGGCTACGCCCCGGTGCTGGGGGTGTACGGCGTCACGCTTTCGAGCGCCGTGACGGCCGGACTCCTCGTCGTGCTGTGGCAGCGCTGCACCACGAGGGATGAGGGCGGAGGGCGGAGGGCGGAGGGAAAAGCATGGCCTGGTATATCGTTTAAATCCCTCATCCTTCATCCCTCATCCCTCATCCTTATCGCTCTCTGGCTCGCCGGATGGGGCCTGAAGCAGATCGAATGGACCGAGCCCGTCGGCACGCCCGTCACCGTGAGCCTGCTACAGGGCAACATCGCACAGGATCTCAAATGGCGCGAGGAGCGCGTGCGCGCGACGCTCGATGCCTACCGCGGGCTCGCCGAGGCTTCCACGAGCCGCCTCATCATCCTGCCGGAAACCGCGCTGCCGCTGTTCCTGGAACAGGTGCCGCAGGACTACCTGTCGGCGCTCACCGCCCATGCGCGCAAGAACCAGGGCGACATCCTCATCGGCGTGCCCGAGCGGCTGCCGAACGGAGAGTACTTCAACAGCGTCGTTTCATTCGGAACCGCACCCACTCAGGCCTATCGCAAGTCGCATCTGGTGCCGTTCGGCGAGTTTATCCCGCTGCGCCCGGTGCTCGGCTGGATCGTCGGCGTGCTCGCCATTCCGCTGCAGGATTTTGCGCGCGGCGCGGAGGATCAGCAGCCGCTGGCGGTGGCGGGACAGCGCGTGGCGGTCAACATCTGCTACGAGGACGCGTTCGGCGAAGAGATCATCCGCCAGCTGCCGGAAGCCACCGTGCTGGTTAACGTCAGCAACGTCGCCTGGTTCGGCCGCTCGATCGCGCCGCAGCAGCACTTGCAGATCTCGCAGGCGCGTGCGCTGGAGACCGGCCGCTACCTGCTGCGCGCGACCAATACCGGTGTTACCGCCGCGATCGATCCGCGCGGTGAAGTTGTCGCCGGCGCCCCCGAGTTCACCGCCGCGACCGTGACCCACCCGATCCAGGGCTACAGCGGTTCCACTCCTTATGTGCGCTGGGGAAACTACGCGGCGCTCACGCTCTGCCTCACGCTAATCGCGGTCGCGCGCTGGGCCGGATCCCGCGGCGTGCGTTCCGCCGCCTGACGAAACCCTGTAAAATTCGGGGCTTAGAGCTCGTAACAAAATCAAGAACAGTTAGCCGCAGATAAACGCCGATTAACGCCGATAAAAATCAAAAACATGCCACAGAGGA
>JAHFRO010000030.1:0-12018 GCA_023266245.1 Betaproteobacteria bacterium
GGTGGTGATGGCCGGATCGGAGTTGAGGTTATAAACCACGATCGATTCGCCGCCGGAGAAGGACGGCATCGCGCCGATCACGTCGAAGGTAGAGTCCACAGCCGTGAAGTTGAGGATGTTGCCTGCGCCGCCGCTGTCCACTTCCGCCCGGTAGCGCCCCCCGCCGCTAGTCTGAAGGTATTCGATAAACATCCCTGTTGGATCAACGCGGATGCTGTTGGGGAGCGCGGTGCGCAGGTCGCGGGTGATCCGTCGCAGGGCGGTATCCGCGATATCGGTCAACTCGGCGCGCCGTGCCGCATCAATATAGCCCTCCACCGGTCGGCGGATGAAGATCGCGACTGCGGCGGCAATGATGCCGGTGATCGCGATCACCACGATCATCTCGATCAGCGTCACCCCGCGCGTCCCGCGCAGTCCCGAGTCACGAGTCGCGAGTCGCGAGTCACGACCGTCCCGAGTCCCGAGTCCCGAGTCCCGAGTTGTTGACCTGCGATCCGCGACGCGCGACCCGCGACGCGCGACCCGCGACGGGTCGTTGACCCGAGACCCGAGACCCGAGACCCGAGACTCGAGACTGTTTTTAGGGTAGGGCATTGGGCGCGTAACGCACCCGATAGCCGTGCAGCGCGACGCTGACGTTGCCAGGAGCGTTGACCGTTACCGTAATGAGCAGGGAATCGGCTGCGGGAATCGCGCGCCCGCCGCCGACCGCGGCAAACCCCTGTCCCGCGACGCTGACGGACACGGCGTAGTCGTTCAGCCCGGCGATCGCGCTGCCCGCGATGTTGGTGATGCCGCCGATCATGTTGAAGCCGTTGTAGTCGTTCACGTTGTCGAAAGGGGTGGTCGCGCTCAAGCGCGTCTCGCCCGCCTCGGGGCCGATCGCCTCCGCAGTGGTCGCGCAGCCGGCCGGATTCAACGCGGTGGCCGCATTCGCGTCATCGGGATCGCAGTAGGTGAACGGCTGCAGCTGGACCTCCTCCAGCACTGCCTCGGCGATCGCGAGCGCCTGTTTCTGGATCATCGGATCGGCGCTGCTGCGCGTTGCGAGGTTGAGCGCGGCCAGCACGCCCCCCACCGCGGTGCCGACCACGACGATGAATACGATCAGCTCGACCAGCGAAAGTCCAAGGGACTTTCGCCGTTTCAAGTTTGATGTTTGAAGTTTGAAGTTTGGTTTCGAGAGCGCACTTTGAGCGCTTGTTAACTTGAAACCTGAAACCTGAAACCTGAAACTGAAGTTAGGGGTGAACATAACCGGTCTCGCGCTCGACGACGATCTGCCGCGCGGGATCGCCGGCGATCGTGCTTGTCACAGCGATCACAACCTGGGCATCCGGGCTGGGACGACCTCCGGCCTGCGTCGGAGTAGGCTGCGTGAAGCTGAAACTCACCAGGGAGAGCGAAACCCCGCTCGGCGCGGTCGCGCTGAGCGCGGCACCGGTTACGGGATGGACGAGCGGCGTGCCGCACCCCGCTACGGCGCTTGCGGTCACACTGTTCGCGGTGACACAGACAAAGATCTGCGTGCGCCAGGCGACGGAGGTTTTCTGCGCGAAGCGCACGGTTTCCAGCGCCTGATCGAAGAAACCTCGCGACGCGAAGCTGTCGGTGCCGGTAAAACGCGGAATCGCGACCAGCGCCAGAAGACCGGCGATGGCGATGATGACGACGAGTTCCGTGATGGTGAAACCATCCCTGCCCAAATTTCCCGTCCGTCTCGATGAACTAACCCTAAAAGAATCGGGCGGGGCGTTCGTCTCGACTGACCAGCGCCTCGCCCGAATCAGAAGGTGCAGCCTCTCCTCGGAACGGCGCAGGGCCCGTTCCGTGGTCGAGCCTAGCAGTTCGCCAAGGTCACCGCCGTATCGACAACAACACCAGTGTTCCCGTTATAGGTCACTGAACAAGTGCCTGGACCACCCGCGGGAGTAAAAGTCGCAATGCCGGTAGGCGCGCCAGCTGCAGCAAATGAGTAGCCCGACGTCGAACCGAGCGCATTGTCGATGCCACCCGCCTGCGCCGTGGGAACGCCTGCCGCACTCGCCGGAGCGGTACTGACGGTGACAACCGTAGTGTCCGCCATGGTTACGCTTGTGGCTGCCGTCGAACCGGTCAACAGCCACCTTCCACGGACCAGCTCGACAGACCCCCGCAGACCGCCGGCGAGCCCCTTCATGGTCGCGACCCTCGCATCTGCCTGTAGATTTACGAACCGCGGCAGCGCGGTCGCGGCGAGTATGCCGAGTATCACGATCACCACGATCAGCTCGATCAGCGTAAAACCTCGTTGGTGCTGACTCATTCGATTTCCCTCCCTGCTCAGGCGAAAAAAGTCTAACATTGGCGCCCTCCCTCAGTCGTGAAATACATCACAGTTGCCAGACCGCCCATCCGGATTCAGCAACCGGTCGTCGTGATCGCGCTGAACCCCGGCGACTGGTTTGGACCCGGCGCGACGTAGGTGAAACTGCACGTTGGCGGATTGTTGCCGAGCACCATGACGGTCAGGATGGCGCCGGCGCCCGCCCCTCCGAAGGCGACATCGTAGCCGTCGGGCGAAGTCGGGCCGACGTTAAGCCCCGCGGCAAAGATGATCCCTGCGGCATCGGCAGTGGGATAAGCGTTGATCATCGTGACGGCCACGCCTTCCATCAATTGCGTGCCGGTGCACTGCGGTGTGGAAGCGAGACACGCCGCGTGCGCGAGCGCGGAGGCGCCTTTCATCGAGCCGAGTGCGCCGTTCAATTTTGCGATGCGCGCCTGCGTTTGCAGGTTGGCAAAGCGCGGCAGCGCGGTTGCCGCCAGGATTCCCAGGATGATGATCACCACGATCAACTCAATCAAGGTAAACCCTTGCGCTTTTAGCGCCCGCGTAACGTAACTCTTTCCACCAAATATCGCTCGCATCTATTTGATACTCCTGCAAAACCTGCGCCAGTATACACTCATCAATTCGTCAAGACCAGCGATAGGGGTGGACCGGAAAAAGCACCACTCCCGACACGCTGTTAATCGTGCTGCCGCCGAATTGAATCCGGTCAATCACCAATTTCGCCTCAAACCGCAGCTGCTTTACCCCGGAGATTTCCCTGGCTTCGAGGTAGTCGCCGTTGTTCACGACGTAAACCAGCTGGCGTAGCCCCACGTCAAAGTACCAGTTGCCGCGCGCCGGCGGCTCGCGGTAGTCGCCCGCGTAATTCTCCGGTTTCACCTCGAGCGCCGACATCGGGTTTTCCGTTTCGAGCTGATTCGCGTCAGCCTGGCGATTGGCGATGATCAGCTCGGCGAGCCTGATCTGCAGTCCGGTCTTGACGATGCGCAGCGTGTATTCCATTGACGCCTTTTCCACCATTTCCTGGTAGAAGCGCAGCCGGTTGAGAAACACCGTACCCACCAGGCTGGCGATGATGATCACGACCACCAGCTCGAACAGCGTGAACCCGCGCGCCTCGCGCAGTCTCGGGTCCCGGGTCCCGGGTCCCGGGTCTAAGACGAGCGTACTACCAGTATTTGACCGACGATTTGTGACTCGCGACTCGTGACTCGCGACTCGCGATCCTTGACCCGCGACTCGTGACTCGTGACGCATGACTCGGGGCTCGGGACCCGTTTCATTTCTTGCCGAGCGCCGCGGTGCCGAGGTCCCAGATCGGCAGGAACACGCCGAGCGCCAGGATCAGCACCAGCCCGCCCAGGGCCACAATCAGGACCGGCTCGATCTGCGACGCGAGATTCTTCAGGTCATACTCGACCTCGCGCTGATACATGTCGCCGATTTCCTCCATCAGGTCGTCCAGCGCGCCCGACTCCTCGCCGACGGCGACCATCTGCAGCACGATCGGCGTGAAGATTCCGGTCGCCACCGCGGTGCGCAGCACGCTCTCGCCGCGCTCGACACCCTCGCGCATGCCCTCGAGGCGGCGCGTGATGTGTGCGTTGTCGACGGTGTGCGCCACTATCGTCAGCGCCTGCACCGCCGGCACCCCGCTCCGGATCGCCAGCGCAAAACTGCGCGCAAAGCGCGCCAGCGTGGCCTTGAGCACGATCGCGCCCGCGATCGGGATCCTGAGTTTGATACGGTCCCACTGCAGGCGGCCTTTTTCGGTGTTGATGTAGAACCGGAAAGCGAAGACGAGGATCACCAGCATCGCAAGCATCGCCGGCCAGTAGGTCACCATGAAATTGGAAAAGCCGATGAGCATCTTCGTCAACGCCGGCAGCTCGGCCTTGAAGCCCTGATAGACCTTGGCGAACGCCGGGATCACGAAGATATTGATGATGACGATCGCGATCGCCATCGTGGCGAGCACGAATGACGGGTAACGGATCGCCGATTTCACCTGCTCGCGCATGAACTTCTCGAACTCCATGTGGTGAAACAGGCGCAGGAACACTTCCTCGAGCGTGCCGGTCTGTTCGCCGACCCGCACCATGCTGATGTAGAACGGGCTGAACTCCTTGGGATGGCGCGCCAGCGACACCGACAGCTCGCGCCCGCTGTCGAGGCTTTCGCGGAGTTCCTGGATCACGCGGCTGAAGGCCTTGTTGTCGGTTGATTCCTGCAGCCCCTTCAACGCACCCATGATCGGCACGCCGGCCTTGAGCAGCGTATACATCTGGCGGCTGAACATCAGCACGTCGGTGTGGGCGACCTTCGGTTCGCCCAGGCGCTGGAACAGGCCGGGGCCGGCCTGCCGCGGCGCGCTGGACGGGGCGATCTCGAGCGGCGTGACGCCGACGTTGAAGAGCTGGCCCGCCACCGCGCCGCTGTCGGCGCCTTCGAGCACGCCCTGCACCAGTTGTCCGCGGCTGTCGCGGGCTTTATAAGCGAAGAAAGGCATGGCTTGATCGCTGTCTGCGGGTCGCGGGTCGCGGGTCGCGGGTCAAGGGCAAAAAAATCATGCTTTAGTCCCTGTTTTCCTGGAACCAGTCGCGCGGAGATAACTAATTAAGCTACCAATTTTTCTTGCAGTCTCGTCCACTTCCATAAAAAGCTCGTTAAAGCCGTTCTCATCCAGATATCCTTGGTCATATGCCACATAGAGTTGGCTCTTGACCTCGCCCGCCGATCCCTTGGCAATGGTGAGGAACCGGGCGAATTCTCCATCGCTGCTCCGCTCGAAGCCTTCGGCAATATTCGACATTACAGACACGCTGGCCCGGCGAATCTGGTCACGTAAACCGAAGTCCTTACCAAGACCACCCCTTCCGGAAATAGCGTATATCGCCTTTGCCAAGCTGCGGGCCTTTTGCCAAGCCTCGATATCCTCAACACGTCGAAAAGTGGTCATTTCATGACTCGCGACTCGTGACCCGCAGACACGGGACCAAAGTTAATCTTCAAACTGATTGCTTATCCGCATCGCCTCCTCAATCGTGGTCCTGCCGGTGACGACCAACAGCGCGGCGTGGCGGCGCAGGGTGTTTCCGGCCATCTGCTCGCGCGCGACGCGCAGAAACACGGCGGGGTCGTCCTGATTCGCGGCTTCGACCACCGGTGTCGTCATCTCCAGCATCTCGTAGACACCGGTGCGGCCCATGTAGCCGGTGCCGTTGCAGTGGGAACAACCTTTGCCGTGCTTGTACTCAAACGTATCGACCTTGTCGCCGAACTCGTGCCGCAGCCACTCGTGCTCGTGGGGCAGGAGCGCGTGGTCCTGGGTGCAGCTCTCGCAGATGACGCGCACCAGCCGCTGCGCCAGCACCAGCTGCAGCGACAGCGCCACCATGTAGCGCGGCGCGCCCATGTCGAGCAGCCGGATCGGCGTGCTCACCGCGTCGTTGGTGTGCAGCGTCGAGAACACCATGTGGCCGGTTATCGCCGCGCGCAAACCGGTCTCGACCGTCTCCCTGTCGCGCATCTCGCCGACGAGAATCACATCCGGATCCTGGCGCAGCGCGGAGCGCAGCACGCGGGCGAAGCCGAGCTCGATTTTTTCGTTGACCTGCACCTGGTTGATCCCCGGCAGGCGGTATTCGACCGGGTCTTCGACGGTGATGATCTTGCGCTCGGCGGTGTTGATCTCGGCGAGCCCCGCATAGAGCGTGGTGGTTTTGCCGCTGCCGGTGGGGCCGGTCACCAGGATCATGCCGCTCGGCCGGTGTATCACTTCGCGCACCTTTTTGAGCATGTTGGCAGGCATCCCGACATTGTCGAGACCCAGGATGCCGGTGCTCTGGTTAAGCAAACGCATCACCACCGACTCGCCGTGCTGCGTCGGCATGCTCGAAATCCGCACATCGATCTGGACGTTGCGCACCTTGACATTGAAGCGCCCGTCCTGCGGCAGGCGCTTCTCCGAGATGTCGAGGCCCGACATGAGTTTCAGCCGCAGCACCAGGGCGGAGGCGATCTTGGAATCGGCTTCCGTCTGCAGGTGCAGCATGCCGTCGATGCGGAAGCGGATCTGCAGTTTTTTTTCCTGCGGCTCGATGTGAATGTCCGAGGCGCGCACCTGGGTCGCGTCCTCGAACACCGTCTGCAGCAGCTTCACGACCGGTGCTTCTTCCATCCCCGGGGTGAGCGCTAACGCGCCGAAATCCACTGCGGTATCGCCCAGCTCAGCCCCGAGTTCCTGCGCCAGCCCCGTGATCTGTTCGGTGCGGCGGTAGGTGCGGTCTATGGTGCTCAGCAGTTCGCTTTCAGCCACCACCGCGATGGCAATGTCGCGCCTGAGGATGCGCACGAGCTCGTCGTAGGCCATCAAATCGGTCGGATCGGCCATGCCGATCTTGTACGTCGCCCCGGCGTCCTCCAGCACCAGTGCGCGAAAGCGCCGCGCCTGTGTTTCAGACAGCTTCAGCGTGACGTCGCGCTTGATGTTGTAGTATTTGAGATTGATGTAGGGGATGTTGAGCTGGCGGGCGAGCGCCTCGGAAATCTGCTCTTCCGTGACGAAGCCTTTTTCGATGAACACGCGGCCGAGCCGGCGCCCGCTCTTTTTCTGCTCGTCGAGCGCGGCCTTGAGCTGGTCCTCGGTCAGCAGCTTTTGCTGAACCAGTAACTCACCCAGGCGGACTTTTTCAGGCCGGCCCATGTACGCCTCCTCCCAATTTCGAGTTGTTTATCATATCAGAGCTACATGCCTTTGATCTGTAACGATAACTTGTTTTCGCTCCCGTGGCAACCCGCGCCTGTTTGAGATTGTGCGCTACGAGCCGGAGATTCTACCCAACACGGGCAACGTGATCCGGCTTTGCGCCAACACCGGTTGCCGGCTGCACCTCGTGCAGCCGCTCGGATTCTCGTTGCGGGACAAACAGTTGCAGCGTGCCTGGCTGGATTACCACGGATCTCTCCAACACGGTCGCGCTCGTGATTTACGAAGCCTGGCGCCAGCTCGGCTTCAGCGGCAGCGGTTGACTCGATAAGTAAAGCTTCACCGCAAAGACGCGAAGGCGCAAAGGTAACGCGACGCAAAGGGGGAATGAATTTTCTTTGCGTGTTCTCTGCGCCTTTGCGCCTCTGCGGTTCCACATCAGTACTCGCTTTTCTGCTCGCGCGTCAACAGCTCCTGCACCGCGGCGCGCGCGAGGCGCGGATCGTCAAGCACGCGGCACACCGCGCGCGTGATCGGCATCTCGACCTTGAGTTCGTCCGCGAGGCGCGCCACCGCCCGCGCCGAGAACACCCCTTCCGCGGTGTGCCCCAGTTCGGCGAGCGCCGCCGCGAGCGGCGTGCCGTGCGCGAGCGCCAGCCCCACCCTGCGGTTGCGCGAAAGATCCCCGGTGCAGGTGAGTATCAGGTCGCCCGCCCCGGCGAGTCCCATGAAGGTTTCCGGCCGCCCGCCGAGCGCCATGCCGAGCCGCGTCATTTCGGCGAGCCCCCGCGTGATCAACGCGGCGCGCGCGCTCAAGCCCAGCCCGAGACCGTCGCTGACGCCGGCAGCGATCGCCATCACGTTCTTCACCGCGCCTGCCACTTCCACGCCGGCCACGTCCTCACTGAGGTAGATCCGCAGTGTTGTACTGTGCAAAGCGCGCGCCGCGCTACGTGCAAATTCGAAGTGGGTCGAAGCGAGCGTGAGCGCGGCGGGAAGCCCCCGCGCCACTTCCTCCGCGAAACTCGGTCCGGAAAGGACCGCGCGCGGCACGGCGGGCGGCAGTTCCTCGGCGCAGATCTGGTGCGGCAGCTTCGCCTGCTCGCTCTCGAAGCCCTTGCACAGCCACACCAGCGGGACGCTGCGGTCCGTTGCCCGTACCTGCTTGAGCGTTGCGCGCAGGCCGTTGGTGGTCACTGCGGCGAGTATCAGCTCCGCGCCTTCGAGCGCCGGCGCGAGATCCTTCGCCAGCGCCAGCGCCGCCGGCAAGGCGAAGCCGGGAAGATAACGCTGATTGCTGCCGCCGGCGCGCATCGCCGCGAGCAATGCGGCATCGCGCACCCACAGCGTCACCTCGTGGCGCGCGCATAGACTGATGCCGATCGCCGTGCCCCAGGCGCCAGCGCCGAGTACCGCGATCTTCATCTGAACGATGAACGACGAGCGATAAACGATGAACGACGAATCGTCAACACACTTCAAACCCGTTCATCATTCCGCGTTCCGCATTCATCGTTGTATTCAGGCGCCCCACACCTGCGTAATCTTGACGAACCCGGTCTGGCCATCGCGGTGACGCACCCGCAGCCAGCCGCCGCTCGCCAGTTCCAGCAGTTCCAGCAACACGTTCTGCTGGGCCTGGAACACCACGGGCGCGTTGTCATCGGCGCTGTCGCGGACCTGTGCCAGCGGCACCTTGACCAACAGCGTGCGCCGATCGGCGAGATACTTGTTCTCGATCCACGTCAGTTCTCCGTTCGCGTCGCGCACCTTGCTCCAGCCTTCCACCACGACTACGACCTCGAATGGATAGCCGTGGCTCACCACGTAGAGCTTCTTCGCTTTGGCGGACGGGGCATCGTAGAGCACGGCAGCGCTGTCGGCCACCGAGCGGAACTCGAATCCCGCGGCGCGCGCGGCGCCGGCCCCACTCAAGGTGGCGGCCGCAAACAGGACCAAAACAAGTCGCGCGATCATCCCTGGTGCGCGGGCGGAGATCCGGATTGCTGCTGCTGCTGTTTCTGCTGCTGCAGACGCTGCTGGTAGAGCGCATCGAAGTTCAGGTGGTCCAGGAAAAACGGCGGAAAGCCGCCGCGGATCACCACGTTCGAGAGGGTCTCGCGCAGGTACGGGAGCAGGACGTTGCCGCAGATGATGCCGAGCACTGCGTCCAGTTCCTGCTGCTGGAAGTTGCGGATCTGGAAGATACCCGCCTGCGCGGCCTCCACCAGAAACGCCGTATGGTCCTTCAGTTTCGCGGTGACGGTGGCGGTGAGCACCACTTCGTAGACGCCGTCGCCGATCGCCCGCGCTTCATTGTGGAGGTTGATGTCGATCTTCGGCGACTCGCGCTCGGCGAAAACCTGCGGCGCGTTCGGGATCTCCAGCGACAGATCCTTGAGATAGATCTTCTCTATGACAAAAACCTGCTGTTGCTGTTCGCTCATGGCGGTGATCGCTCAGGTTCCCGGCCGGCTCACTCAGCGTGCAGCATCTCGTCCAGCCTGCCGGCCAGCTCCATCGCCGCCAGCTCCTCGTAGCCGCCGACGTGGGTTTCGCCGACGTAGATCTGCGGCACGGTGCGGCGGCCGGTCTTCTCCATCATCTCCACGAGCTTTTCCGGTTCGAGGTCGACGCGAATCTTGTCGATTGCGACACCCTTGGAGAGCAGCAGTCGTTCCGCCATCCGGCAGAACGGGCAAACGCCGGTGCTGTACATCCTGACTTTCGACATCTTCCGTTCTAACCCTTTACGAGCGGCATGCTCGCCTGCTGCCACGCTGTGATGCCGCCGCGCAGCGCGAAGACCTCGGCAAAACCGTGCTTGCGCAGCTCGCTGCTCACGGCCGGCGCGCGCGTGCCGGCGCGACAGCTGACGATGATCGGGCGCGATTTGTACTTCTCGAGCTCCTTCATGCGCTCGGCGAGCTGTGCCTCGGGAATGTGCCTGGCGTTCGCGATGTGGCCTGCCGCGAACTCGCCGGTGTCGCGCACATCGAGCACCAGCGCATCGCGCCGGTTGATGAGCTGCACCGCCTCGAACGTCCCCACCTCGTGGGCCCGCCGCAACGGCCGCATGATGAGCGGCCAGATCAACATGCCGCCGGAGGCCAGCGCCAGCCCGAACAGCAGCATGTGAAACGGGTTCTTCTGCAGGAAAATCAGAAACTGCTCCAAACCAGGCTCCTGAAAACCGCGCGCCGGCCAGGTCCATCATTGCGTAGCGCTACGCGCGCGAAGTTCCGCGCTTTTGGCCGCCGCTAATTCTAGCAGAGGCGTGAATTCGCCGGGGCGGCGGCGCGCCAGTTCGCCAAGTTCCGAAACGATGTGGCCGAGCTCAGCCGGATAAACGCGCGCCGACCACTCGAGCTGGCGCAGTGCCGCCGCCCGCTCGCCGGCGAGCGCCAGCAGCAACGCCTGGCGATAGACCACTGGGTCCACCGGCGCAAAACGCATGGCGCGGGTGTTCCAATCGAGCTTTTCCTGCAACCGCTCGCCGGAGAGGGTGATGCCGTACGCCACCGCGAGCTCGACGTACGGCGTGAGCAGCGGCTCGCGGTGTATGCGGGCGATCGATTCCGCAAAAACCCTTTCATCCGCCGGCGGCGAGATCCGGTGCTCAGGGGCGAACACCAGGCGCTCGAAGTCACGGTACGGCGGCAGCACGGCGAGCAGATTCATCCAGCCGGCCAGGATGCCGAGCGCGACCACGAGGCGGGCGGTGCCGGCGAGGCGGAGCGTGATCACGCGCTCCGCACCAAACCCCAGCAGCAGCGCCCCTACGCCGAGAAAATAGGCGTACCACAGCGGAAACTCCAGCATGCTGTGGACGCCGATTACGGCGAGCAGCGCCAACAGCCACCACCATTCGAGGTCGAACCTCACGCTCCTCAGGTCCGCCAGCCAGAGCAGCGCTGCGCCGACGATCAACAGCGCGCCGGCGCTGCCGGTCTCGGCCATGAGCTGGAGCACGATGTTGTGTGCGTGATTGAACACGCCCGGCGCCGCGGCAGCGCCCGTCGAGGCCTGGTAGAGGAAGTGGTGCCACGCGAATTGCCCGAAGCCGGTACCGAGCAACGGTGCTTGCACGAACATCTGCCACGCTTCGTGCGCGAGCTGCAGCCGCGCCTCGATTCCGCTCGCTACCTCGAACAGGCGCTGCGCGGAAGTGACCAGCATGCCTTCTTTCGGGATCATGAACGGCAGCGTCACGATCCACTGTGCGGCCACAAAGCCGGGCAGCAGCCACAGCGCAAATGCGGCGAGCCTGAGGCTGTCGGTGTCGCGCCGGCGGTGGTGCAGCAGGAGGGCGAGCACGGTGAGCACGCCGAGATAGAGCCAGGGGCTGCGCGAACCGGAGAGCGCCAGCATCAGCAAGAACAGCGCGGCGGACGTTGCGGCGAGCGCGCCGTGCAGGCGGCCGCGGCCGTAGAGATACGCGACGGAGCCAAGCGCCAGTGTTACATAAGCGGCGTAGTGATTGGGCTGTGCGAGATTGCCGTACACCGCCGCCGAGCCTTTGCGCACAACCAGGAAATCGAGCGAGGTCGAAAACTGATAGTGCTGCAGCAGACCTGCCAGTGCACTGAGCAGTCCGCCTGCGAACACGAACCACGCAAGGGCCACGGCAATAGCCGCCATGCCGAGTTCGCGCTTGAGCACGTACGCGAGCAGCATCAGCAGCGCCGCCCACAACAGGTAGAGCACCGCGGCCAGCGCCTGCTCCGGGTACGGCACGCGCCCGAGCGCTGCCTGCAGCCCGAGCAACATAATCAGCCCTAGCGGGGCGAGCGCCACCGCCGGCAGCGCCGCTTCGCGCCACGACTGTTTGCCTGCGAGCAGCAGCGCCGCCGCCAATCCGAGCGCGAACGCCAGCCACTCGCTGTAGAACGCGGTGAGAGGAAAGCGATGGTAGGGCTGCAGGAACGGCAGTACCCACGCCAGCCCGATGAAGATGAGGCTCGCGTGCGGC
>JAHFRO010000030.1:12118-25623 GCA_023266245.1 Betaproteobacteria bacterium
CGCCAATCCGAGCGCGAACGCCAGCCACTCGCTGTAGAACGCGGTGAGAGGAAAGCGATGGTAGGGCTGCAGGAACGGCAGTACCCACGCCAGCCCGATGAAGATGAGGCTCGCGTGCGGCGGGGAGAACTTGCCGGCGGCCGGCATCAGGCAGGAGCAGCGCGCAGTGATCGCGCCGTTTGCCGCGCCGGCACTATTTTGTTGACATACCGCAAAACACCTCGCGCATCATGCCGATCAGCGTCAGCGTGCGCTCGTCTCCCACGCGATAGTAGACGCGGTTGGCGTCCTTGCGGGTGCGCAGCACGCCTTTTTCACGTAGTATCGCCAGGTGCTGGGAGATGTTGCTCTGCGAGGTGCCGACGCATTCGACGATGTCCTGCACGCTCACTTCCTGGTTGCCGAGCACGCACAGAATCTTGAGCCGCAGCGGATGGGCCATGGCCTTGAGCGCGCGAGAGGCCTGTTCGATGTGCTCTTCCTGGTCTATCAGCGCAGCGCGCAGCCCGTGAGTATCGGCCATGGCAGGTTTCCGGTTGATCTGGCTTAATCAGAATATACTAAAATTATACGGGGGCCGACGCCGCCATAAAAAATAAATAAAATCATGAAGGTAACACCGGTTCTGCTGATCATACTCGACGGTTTCGGGCACCGCGAGGAATGCGATTTCAACGCCATCTGCCAGGCGCGCAAGCCGCACTGGGATTTCCTGTGCTCGACCTATCCGTACACCACCATCGATGCCTCTGAGAAATGGGTGGGGCTGCCCAAGGAGCAGATGGGCAACTCGGAAGTGGGCCACATGAATATCGGCGCCGGGCGCGTGGTGTACCAGGACTACACCAGGATCGAGAATGCAATCGAGACCGGCGAATTTTTCAGGAATCCGGTGCTCGGAACAGCGGTCGATACCGCGCGCAGCGCGGGCCGCGCGCTGCACATTCTCGGCCTGCTCTCACCGGGCGGCGTGCACAGCCACGAGTCGCAGATCCACGCCATGCTCGAGATGGCGGCGCGCGGCGGCGTGAAGAACGTGATGGTGCACGCCTTCCTCGACGGGCGCGACACCCCGCCCAAGAGCGCGGAGGCTTCGCTCGCCGCCACGCAGCAGAAGTGCCGGCAGCTCAAGACCGGTCGCATCGTCTCGATCTGCGGCCGCTACTACGGCATGGACCGCGACCAGCGTTGGGAACGCGTCAAGCCCGCCTACGATCTCATCACCCAGGGCAAGGCCGGGTTCCGGGCCGCCACCGCGGTGGAGGGACTCCATGCCGCCTACGCGCGCGGCGAGACCGACGAGTTCGTGAAAGCCACCGTGATCGGGACCCCGGACCCCGCCGCGCGCATGAACGACGGCGATGCGGTGGTGTTCATGAACTTCCGGGCGGATCGCGCGCGGCAGTTGACGCGCGCTCTGACCGATCCCGATTTCAAGGGCTTCGCGCGCGAACGCGTTCCCCGGCCCGGGTATTACTGCACGCTCACCAGCTACGGCGAGGATTTTGCCCATATCCCGGCGGCGTTCCCGCCGCAGAGCATCGACAACGGCTTCGGCGAGTACCTCTCCAGGCAGAGGCTGAAGCAGTTGCGCATCGCCGAAACCGAGAAGTACGCGCACGTTACCTACTTCTTCAACGGCGGAGTCGAAACGCCGTATCCCGGCGAGGACCGCGTCCTGGTGCCTTCGCCCAAGGTCGCGACCTACGACCTGAAGCCCGAGATGAGCGCCTACGAAGTCACCGACAAATTGGTGGAAGCGATCAAGAGCCGCAAGTACGACGCCATCATCTGCAACTTCGCCAACGGCGACATGGTCGGCCATACCGGCAACCTCGCGGCGGCCACCCGCGCCGTCGAAGTGCTCGATGAGTGCGTCGGGCGTGCGGTCGCGGCGATGCGGGAGATCGGCGGCGAAGTGCTGATCACCGCGGACCACGGCAACGCCGAGACCATGCTCGATCCGGCGACCAGGCAGGCGCACACCGCGCATACGCTCAACCTCGTGCCGCTGCTCTACATCGGTCGCAAGGCCAGGATCGCGGAACGCGGCGCGCTGCGGGATGTGGCGCCCACCCTGCTCACCATGATGGGTTTGCCGCAGCCCCCGCAGATGACTGGCAAGTCGCTCATCCGCTTCACGTGAGCGTCCGCGCCGCCGGCATTCTCCTCATCCTGCTCCTCGCGAGCCCGGACGCGGCGCCGGCCGGCAGCGCGCCCGGCGCGAAGGAAAAAGAGCTGCGCGAGCTGCGCGGCCGGATCGAGGCGCTGCAGAAACGGCTCGCCGATGCCGAGGAATCGAAGAACGAAGCGGCGGATGTCCTCAAGGAATCGGAGCGCGCAATTTCGGATGCCAACCGCACGCTGCGCGAGCTCGGGCAGCAGTCGCGCGAAATCAGCCAGCGGCTGACGGAACTGTGTGCCGAATCACGCCGGCACGAGGAGGCATTGAAGGCGCAGCAGGTGCTGCTCGCGCGCCTGCTCTACCAGCAGTACCTCGGCGGACAGACCGAGCCGTTGAAGCTCCTGCTCAATCGCGAGGATCCCGGCCAGATTGCGCGCCACATGCACTACTTCGGCTACATCTCCCGCGCGCGCGCCGAGCTGATCGCGGAGCTGCGTACGAGCCTCACCCGGCTCAAACAGCTCGCACAGGAGACGGAAGAGAAGGCGGCGGAACTCGCCACCGTCACCGCCGGCCAGCACGCCCAGCGCCAGCGGCTTGAGCGTGAGAAGCGCGCGCGCAGCCAGGTGCTCACCAAGATCTCGCGCGATATCCAGCGCCAGCGCCGCGAAATCAGCACGCTCCGGCGTGACGAGAACCGGCTGGCGCGGCTGGTGGAGAGCCTCTCGCGGCTGGTCGCGCGCGGCAGGCCCGCGCCGCGGCTGCGCAACGAACGCGTGCCGGACGCCTCCGGCGACGGCAGTCCTTTCCAGGCGCTGAAAGGCAGGCTGAATTTGCCGGTCCGCGGGGAACTCGCCAGCCGATTTGGCAGTCCACGTTCTGACGGCGGGGTGGTCTGGAAGGGGCTGTTCATCGCCACCAGGGCGGGCGAAGAAGTACGGGCGGTGGCCGCCGGGCGCGTGGTGTTCGCTGACTGGTTGCGCGGCTTCGGCAACCTGCTCATCATCGATCACGGCGATGCCTACATGAGCCTCTACGGCAACAACGAAACCCTCTACAAGCAGGTCGGCGACCCGATCCGCAGCGGCGAGACCATAGCTACGGTGGGGAATAGCGGCGGCAATGCCGATTCAGGTTTATACTTTGAACTGCGGCATCAGGGTAAGCCGCTAGACCCGCTGAGCTGGGTGGATGTCAGGTGAATAGTGAATGGTGAATCGTAACAGCCGCTTAGAGCCCGGCTGACCGGGCTTTTTCGACTCACGACTCACGACTCACGGCTATTCAGGAGTTGGCAATGCGTAACAAGCTGCACCAAATCGGGTTGGTCGCCATCGGCGTGCTGATCGGCGTGCTGGTGAGCCTCAATTTTTCGGCGGTGGCGCAGAAGGAGGCGACGACCGCGCCGCTGCCAATCGAGGAGCTGCGCGCGTTCACCGAAGTGTTCGGCCGGGTCAAGAGCGACTACGTCGAGCCGGTGGACGACAAGAAGCTCATCACCGAAGCCATCAACGGGATGCTGACCGGGCTCGATCCTCACTCCGCCTATCTCGACCAGGAGGCGTTCAAGGAACTGCAGGTGGGCACCCAAGGCGAGTTCGGGGGGCTCGGCATCGAGGTCGGCATGGAGGACGGCTTCGTCAAGGTGGTGGCGCCGATCGACGATTCACCCGCGTTCCGCGCCGGCATCAAGTCAGGCGACCTGATCGTCAAGCTCGACGAAACCTCAGTGAAGGGCATGACGCTGAACGAAGCCGTGAAGCGCATGCGCGGCAAGCCCAATACGCAGATCACGCTCACCATCGTGCGCAAGGGCGAGACGAAGCCGATCGTGGTGACGCTCACGCGCTCCATCATCAAGATCCAGAGCGTCAAGTCCAAGCTGCTCGAGCCCGGTTACGCCTATTTCCGCGTGACCCAGTTCCAGGAGCACACCGGCGAGACCCTGGCGCGCGCGGTCGAGAAGCACTTCAAGGAAAACCAGGGCCCGATGAAGGGCATCGTGCTCGACTTGCGCAACGATCCCGGTGGATTGCTTAACGGCGCGGTGGCGGTTTCCGCCGCGTTCCTGCCGCCCGGCGCGCTGGTGGTATACACCGACGGCCGCACCGAGGACTCAAAGATGAAGCTCAACGCGAGCCCCGAACACTATCTGCGCGGCCGCATGAAGGAGGACTACGTCCGCAAGCTGCCGCAAGAGGTGAAGACGGTGCCGATGGTGGTGCTGGTGAACGGCGGCTCGGCCTCGGCTTCCGAGATCGTTGCGGGCGCGCTGCAGGACCACAAGCGCGCGGTGATCATGGGCCAGCAGACTTTCGGCAAGGGGTCGGTGCAGACCATCCTGCCGCTCGGCAACAACACCGCGATCAAGCTCACCACGGCGCGTTACTACACGCCCAACGGGCGCTCGATCCAGGCCAAGGGCATCACGCCCGACATTCCGCTCGACGACGGCTCAACCGACAGGACCGCCGCGCTCAAGCTGCGCGAAGCCGACCTCACCAAACACCTCACCGACAACAACAAGGAGGAGCAGGCCAAGGCAGCGGCGGTGGCCAAGCAGTACAGCTTTGCGCCCACACCGCGCCCGAAGGACATCGATGAGAAGCTGCTCAAGCCCGAACCCGGCGAGATCGTGTCCAAGCACGATTACGAGCTCAACCAGGCGGTCGCTTTCCTGAAGAGCCGCAGCAACGTCAAGGTGGCGAACTGACGGCCGGCGCAATCCTGATCTCGGCAAACAACGCCCGGTGCCGGCCGGGCGTTTTGTTGTACACTGATTCAACGCAGTATTCAACGGACGCCTCGCGCGAGTAAGGCGTGAGGCAAATTCTCCCGGCTTTTTCTCCTCACTCCTCACTTCTCACTCCTCACGCCTTATGGACGATCAGCAGCTACTGCGTTACAGCCGCCACATCCTGCTGCCGCAGATCGGCGTCGAGGGACAGGAAAAGCTGCTCGGCGCGCGCGCGCTGGTCATCGGCGCGGGAGGGCTGGGTTCGCCCATCGCGCTCTACCTCGCTTCCGCCGGGGTGGGGAAAATCACGCTCTGCGACAGCGATGATGTCGACCTCACCAATCTGCAGCGGCAGATCGTGCATCGCATCGATTCGATCGGCAGGAAAAAGGCCGATTCGGCGCGCGCCACGCTCGCCGCAATCAATCCCGAGGTCGAGGTCGCGGCGGTGGCGGAGCGGGTGGACGAGAAGCGCCTCGAAACGCTGGGCGCCCAGCACGACGTCGTAGTCGACGGCAGCGACAACTTCGCCACCCGGCACGCGGTGAACCGCGTGTGCGTGCGACTGAAGAAGCCGCTGGTGTCAGGCGCGGCGGTGCGCTTCGACGGACAGGTCGCGGTATTCGATCTGCGCGCGGCGGACTCCCCGTGCTACGCGTGCCTGTTTCCGGAGCACGGCGAAAGCGAAGACGTGCGCTGCGCGGTGATGGGCGTGTTTGCGCCGCTGACCGGCATCGTGGGGTCGATCCAGGCGGCGGAGGCGCTGAAGCTGCTCACCGGAGCCGGCGAGACCCTGGTGGGCAGGCTGTTGCTGCTGGACGCGCTGACGATGCAGGTGCGCGTCATCAAACTTGCCAAGGACCCGGGTTGCGCGGTTTGCGGGACGCGCTCGGCGCGGGATGCCCACGCGAGCGCCACGACGGCGCGCTAGACGATATCCAGGGACGGCGTGTCGGCCGCCGGAGCGGCGGGAGCCGCGGGCGCGGCAGGAGCGGCCGCCGCTGGAGGCCGGCCGCTGAGCAGCGCTTCGAGGTCGCGCGCGATCTGCTCGACGTTGGGGCCGGCACGGCCCAGGCATTGCATCAGCACGCGCGCCGGCAACTCCTGCAGCGTGAGCGGCCGGGTAGTGACGCGTATCCTCGCCGCATTGTCGAGCGCCGGGGCAAGATGAGAGCTCTTGAACCCTGCCTTCAGGCTTTCCGATGCGTCCACGATCGCCTGCTGCGTGCGGGCGATGCCAACCAGCAGTTCAGCGAGCTGTTGTGTTGTGATATTCGCCATCGCCGTTCCCCTTTCTTCCGAGTAATTGTGCCCGGTGGCTGCCGCGCTCCGGCGGCGGCCTCCGAACGGTCATCACAAATAACGAGACATCGCGTCGGCCGCCCGCGCCCCGCTCCGCACCACGCTGCGCGAGACCGAGAGCGGGGCGCCTACGCAATCACGCCTTCCATGAGCTGCCGCCACTGCTTGTTCCACAATTCGACCGGGTCGCGCTTGAAGCCGCTCTTGGCGAACTGGTGCCAGCGGCCGGTGACGAAGCTCATGAGGAGGTTAGCATACGCCGTGACGTCGACGTCCGCGGCGATTTCCTGCTGCGTGACACCGAAGCGCAGCGCCTGCTTGAGCGCGGCTTCCAGCCGGTCGTGCAGCTGGTTGATGCGCGCCTGCAGCCGCTCGTCCTCGTTGACCAGCGCATCGCCGATCAGCACCCGGGTCATGCCGCGGTTCTTCTGTGCGAAGCCGAGCAGCACCGCGATGATCGCTTCGAGCTGACGCACCCCGTTCTTCTCTTCGCTGGTGATCTTGTTGATGAGCGCGAACAGCGTCTGCTCGATGAACTCGATCAGCCCTTCGAACATCTGGGCCTTGCCCCTGAAATGGCGGTAGAGCGCGGCCTCGGACACATTGAGGCGCGAGGCGAGCGCCGCGGTCGTAACCTTCTCGCCCGTGGGGTTCTCCAGCATCTGCGCCAGCGTCTGCAGGATCTGGTGCTTGCGCTCGCCTGTCTTGGCTGCCATTTTCAACCTCGCCGGGTGTGCCGGACTTAGAGCCTCTAACACAATGAAATGCGCGTGCGTTGCGAGCCAGAATTGGCGATGGCGCGAAGCGAGGCGCAGCCAATATTTCCCATATTGGCAAGCCTCGCGACAAAGCGTCCCGCGCAGGGCGGAGCAGGTTCCAAGCGTTCCATGCTTGGATGCGACCCCGGAGCGGGACAGGAGAGCGCCGGATGCGCGTTCCTCACACACGCCTTCACGGTCGCATCCCGCAAGCGGGCCCCTGATCCACGTTCCGGCGCGTCGGCGATTCTGGCCGCAACCCCTTGGGGCTGGCGCGATTTTGGCCTATGGCACGGTCGTCGCCAGCACACTTCGATTATGCCAGTAGCGTGTCCGGTATTGTGTTCCGAGCCAAAATCGTGACAGCGCATCGTGTGTTTCATTGTGTTGGAGGCTCTTATTGTAAATACGCCAGCATCCACGCCCTGCCGAACTTCATGCGCCTAGCGGCGGCGAATCAGCGTGCCCACGCCTTCGTCGGTCAGGACCTCGAGCAGCAGCGCGTGCTCGACGCGCCCGTCTATGATGTGGCAAGTGTTGACGCCGTTCTTCACCGCATCCAGCGCCGAGCTGATCTTGGGCCGCATCCCGCCCGAGATGGTGCCGTCGGCGAACAGCTCGTCCACCTTGCGCGCACTGAGTCCGGTGAGGAGATTCCCGTTCTTGTCGAGCACGCCCGGCGTGTTGGTGAGCACGATCAGTTTCTCGGCCTTCAATATCTCGGCAATCTTGCCGGCTACCAGGTCGGCATTGATGTTGTAGGTCTCGCCTTTCTTGCCCACGCCGAGCGGCGCGATCACCGGGATGAAATCGTGGGTGTGCAGCCGGTGCACGATCTCCGGGTCGATGCTCTCGACCTCGCCCACCTGTCCGATGTCGAGCAGCTCGTCGGAATCGTCGTTGCCGCGCACCAGCAGCTTTTTCGCCCGGATCAGTCCGCCGTCCTTGCCGGTGAGGCCGACGGCGCGGCCGCCATGCTGGTTGATGAGATTGACGATCTCCTTGTTGACCTGGCCGCCGAGCACCATCTCGACGACATCCATGGTCTCGGCGTCCGTCACCCGCATGCCCTGCACGAACTCGCCTTTCTTGCCGACGCGCTTCAGCAGGTCGTCGATCTGCGGGCCACCCCCGTGCACCACCACCGGGTTCATGCCGACGAGCCTGAGCAGGACCACGTCGCGCGCGAAGCTCTTCTTGAGCTTCTCGTCGGTCATCGCGTTGCCGCCGTACTTGACGACGATGGTCTTGCCGTGAAAACGCTGGATGTACGGCAGCGCCTCGGCCAGGATCTTGGCTCTGTCGGCGGCGGTGGTGCCAGTGAGGGCCATGGGCGGTGGGCGGTCTTGTCGTGGGCGGCAGCCTATTCTACGGGAAGGCAAAAAAAAGCGGCAGGCCCTGCGGCCCGCCGCTTTTTTATGCGCATCAGACAGTGAAGTCTATCTGTTTGAATTCATCCGGTAAAAAAACGGCGGCGCTAGCCGCCGTTTTTTACTGGACGCTGATCCGCCTGGCCTGCACCGCTGCCTTCTTCGGCAGCGCGAGTTCGAGCACGCCGTCGGCGTACTTGGCCTTCGCGCCGGCCTCGTCAATCGCCTGACCGAGTGTAAAAGCGCGATACACCTTGTTCCATCCGCGTGCCGGCGACGCAAGCTTGCTATAATCGCCGCTTTTCTCCTGAAGGCCATGCGCTCGATTCTGTTCTCGCTGCTGCTCGTTTTTTACTCCGCGCTTCCCGCCCAGCAATCCACACTGCCGATCCCGCCCGCGCCCGCGATCGCGGCCAGGGCCTACCTGCTGCTCGATTTCAACAGCGAGCAGCTGCTGGTGGCGCAGAACCCGCAACAACGCGTGGAGCCGGCCTCGCTTACCAAGCTGATGACGGCCTATCTCACGTTCACCGCGGTCAAGCAGAAGCGGATCCGGCCCGATCAGGTGGTGCCGGTCTCGGAACGCGCGTGGCGCGCCGAGGGCTCCCGCATGTTCATCGAGCCGAGAAAGCCGGTCACGGTGGACGAGTTGATCCACGGCATGATCGTGCAGTCCGGCAACGACGCGTGTATCGCGCTCGCGGAGGCAATCGCCGGCAGCGAGGAGACGTTCGCGCAGATGATGAACCGCGAGGCGCAGCGGCTGGGGCTGAAGAACACGCAGTTCGTGAACGCCACCGGGCTGCCTCATCCACAGCACTATTCCACCGCGCACGATCTCGCGCTGCTTGCGGCCGCGATCATCCGTGACTTCCCCGAGTACTATCCGCTCTATTCGCAGAAGGAATACCACTACAACAACATCACCCAGGCCAATCGCAACCGGTTGCTGTGGACCGATCCGGCCGTGGACGGGATGAAGACCGGCTACACCGAGAACGCGGGCTACTGCCTGATCACGTCCGCCAGGCGCGGCGACCGCCGCCTGCTCTCGGTGGTGCTCGGCACGGCAAGCGAAGCGGTGCGGGCAGCCGAAAGCCAAAAGCTGCTCAACTACGGCTTCCAGTTCTATGACGGCGTTCGTCTCTACTCCAGTAACCAGCCGGCGGCGACGCTTCAGGTGTTCAAGGGCTCGGCCAACAGCGTCAAGGCGGGGTTCCTCACCGACCTCCATCTGGCACTGCCCAAAGGGCAGAGCCAGAAATTGAACGCGACCATCGAGAGCCTGCAACCGCTGCTCGCGCCGATCAGCGTCGGGCAGCGCGTCGGCACGATGAAGCTCACGCTCGACGGCAAGCCGTTCCGCGAGCTGCCAGTGGTGGCGCTGGAGAACGTGCCGCTCGCCGGCATCCTGGGACGCGGCTGGGACACGCTGCGACTGTTGTTCCGCTGACCGCTGGCGGCTGATGTTTCAGTGTAGACTTAGAGAGCGCCGGCGCCCTGCTGGACCGCAGACGAAAACCCGCGAGGCCGAGGATGAGTGACATTGTTTTTTTAAATGGCGAGTTCGTGCCGCTCGAAAAGGCGCGCATTCCGGTGCTCGACCGCGGCTTCATTTTCGGCGAAGGCGTCTACGAAGTGATCCCGGCCTACTCGCGGCACCCCTTCCGCCAGCCGGAACACCTCAGGCGCCTGCAGCGCAGCCTCGACGCCATACGTCTCGCCAATCCCATGACGGACGCCGAATGGACCAGGCTGATCCATGACCTGATTGCGCGCAATGTCGGCGAGGACCAGTCGATTTACCTTCAGGTGACGCGCGGGGCGGCCAAGCGCGATCATGCTTTCCCCAAAGATGCGAAACCGACCGTGTTCATGATGAGCAGCCCGCTCGCGACCCCGACCAGGGAAATGGTGGAGCGCGGCGCGGCCGCCGTCAGCGCCACCGATTACCGCTGGTTGCGCTGTGACGTGAAAGTCACCTCATTGCTCGCCAACTGCCTGCTGCGCCAGCACGCGCTCGACGCAGGGGTCGAGGAGGTAGTGCTGTTCCGCGACGGCTATCTCACCGAGGGCTCGGCGTGCAACGTGCTCGTGGTCAGAAACGGCACGCTGCTCGCGCCGCCCAAGAACCACCTCGTGCTGCCCGGCATCACCTGCGACGTGGTGCTCGAGCTGGCGGCGGCCAAAAGCGTGCCGGTGGAAGTGCGCGAGATCACACAGGACGAGGTGCTAAGCGCCGACGAGCTGTGGCTCACCTCGTCTGCCAAGGAAGTGCTCGCCATTACCACGCTCGACGGCAGGCCGGTGGGCAGCGGCAAGCCGGGCGCGGTGTTCAAGGCGATCCATCAGGCCTTTCAGGAATTCAAGCGCAAAGTGATGCGGCAGGCGGCGTGAATCCCGAATCGAGATTTGAGCCCTCGCTACTCGAGTATCCCTGCGACTTCCCGATCAAGATCCTGGGCCACACGCAAACGGGTTTTGCGCAGACCGTGCTCGAGATCGTGCGGCGCCACGACCCGGACTTCGACGGCGCCACCATGGAAATGAAAACGAGCAAGCGCGGCAAGTACCTCAGCATCACCTGCGTGATCCGCGCCACTTCGCGCGAGCAGCTCGACAGCCTCTACCAAGAGCTGTGCGACCACCCGATGGTAGTCATGGTACTGTAGCGCGCCGAAGGGAGGAGCAGGTGCCCGGCTTTGCCGGGTGCGACCCCGGAGGCGCGCAAGCGGCCGACGCGATGCCCCCGAATACTTGCCGATAACGATCCAGAGGCCGCCGCCGGAGCGCGGAGCAGGGATCGGCGGAACGCAGAGCAGGGGCCCGCTTGCGGGATGCGACCGTGAAGCCGATCGTGGGCGCGTCGAGTTGAAGCCGATCCCACGCGCGTCTGCGGGGTCAGATCCCCTGAGGGGCCCCTCTTCCGCCCTACGACGCGCCCGCCCTCGAGCGGGGATGCGACCGCGTAGGCGGCAGGCGGCCGACATGATGAGCCCAATATTCCGTGATCACCCGTCGGAGGCCGCACTCTAAGCGGGCAGGCTACTCTTCGACGCCGCCGCGACCGTTTCCCGGCAGTGCCGCCTTACTTTTTCTTCTTTCTGCGCGGACGCGTCCTGCCGTAGCTGCCGCGGAACAGCTTGCCGCGGCGCGTGCGCTGGTCTCCCTTGCCCATCGTGTCACTCCCGTATCAATCGAAAAATGCGGCGCGATTGTACACGCAAATCGGCCTCGATAGTTACAACGTCGGGTATCATCCCGCGGCGCTTTCCGTCATTTGCGTTTGCGGATGGTCTCCAATTCTCCCGCGTACACTTTCTCGAAATCCGCATCGGGGCTGCTGAGATAGCTCGGCCAGCGCTGGCACTGCTCCTTGAGCTCAGCAGCATCCAAGGCAAGCAGGATCTGTGTGTACTCCTGCCGCTCCTGGAGTATCGCCCCTTCGTATTTTCCGAGGTTCATCACATACTCCTTCTCGTCCCTGGAGGCAAGCCGGATCATCGCTGTAACGCGCCGCTCCAGATCTTTGATCAGGGCCGCGTGCCGCGAGCGCCAGGCGGCATAAGCCTTTTCGTTCGCGGAGCGCGTGCCCGGCATCGCCGTGTCGCACGCCTCCTTCGCCGCGAGGATGCGCTGATGGGCACCATAGACGCGTCCCAGGTCGGCGGCGTATTCGCCCGTCGCCTGAGCACCCGCGCCTCCCGAATGCGCGACCGCCGCGCACAACATCCACACCGGAAGCAACCGTCTGTTCAATGCGTTCTCCCGCCGCAACCAGGACCGTTAAAGTTGCGGCATTTTGCTACCGTTCGTATCATCTAACAACCGTTAAACCGGAAGCAGGGGCGCCGGTTTAACTAGCGCGCCGGAGCGCGGAGCAGGGGCCCCATTTTGGGGATGCGACCGTGAAGGCGCGCAGGCGACCGACGCGATGCGGGTTGTCTTCTGTAATATTCGTTCAGAGGCCGTGCGCGTTGGAACGGACGAAACAATCGCCGCTCAACGCTCGGACCCATAGGACCATCATGACCGTGACCGCCGTCGCAACCGATTCAGCCACCACAGACACGCGCGCGGCGGATGTGCGCGTGCGGCGGCTCGGCTTCGTCGACTACGAGCCGACCTGGCGCGCGATGCAGGAGTTCACCGCGCGGCGCACCGCCGCGACCACCGACGAGCTGTGGCTGCTCGAGCACCCGCCGGTATACACGCTCGGCATCGCCGGGCGGAGCGAGCATCTGCCGCGCGTGGACAACGGCATCCCGGTGATCAAGGTGGATCGGGGCGGGCAGATCACCTACCACGGCCCGGGGCAGATCGTCGCTTACCTGTTGCTCGACATGCGGCGCAGAGGGCTCACCGTGCGGCCGCTGGTTCGGAGGATGGAACAGGCCGTGATAGACTTGCTTGCCGCTTACGGAATCTCCGCCGCGGGCCGGGCCGAGGCGCCCGGAGTGTACGTGGACGGCGCGAAAATCGCGGCGCTCGGGCTGCGCATCAAGAACGGCTGCTGCTACCACGGGCTCGCGTTCAACGTGGACATGGACCTCGCGCCGTTTCACGCGATCAATCCGTGCGGCTATCCGGGATTGCAGGTCAGCCAGACGCGCGATCTCGGTATCACGGACCCGATCCAAGTTTTGGGCGAACAGCTCATCCAACATCTGTTACGCAGGCTGCCATGAGCGCAGTGGGAGAAAAGCAGAAGGGCCTGGCCAAGACCGCGCGCATCCCGATCAAGGTGGTGCCGGCGGCGCCGCTCGCCAAGCCGGACTGGATCCGCGTGCGCCTCGGCAACGGCCAGCGCTTCCACGAGATCAAGCAGATCCTGCGCGAGCACCGGCTGCACACCGTGTGCGAGGAGGCCACCTGCCCCAACATCGGCGAGTGCTTCGGCAAGGGCACCGCCACCTTCATGATCCTCGGCGACCTTTGCACCCGGCGCTGCCCGTTCTGCGACGTGGCGCACGGCAAGCCGCTGCCGCCCGACGCGGAGGAGCCGGTGAACCTCGCGCGCACGATCGCCGCGCTCAAGCTCAGGTACGTGGTAGTCACCAGCGTGGACCGCGACGACCTGCGCGATGGCGGGGCGCGGCACTTCGCCGATTGCATCCACGCCGTGCGCGAGCTCTCGCCCGCCACCCGCATCGAAGTGCTGGTGCCCGACTTCCGCGGGCGGCTCGAGATCGCGCTCGACATCCTTTCGCAGT
>JAHFRO010000097.1 GCA_023266245.1 Betaproteobacteria bacterium
GCGGCATCGTCGTGGTCCCGATCACCGCGCTCGACATCTCGGCGACCGCGATCCGCGACATGCTGCGCGCGGGCAAGACCCCGCGTTATTTGCTCCCCGAAGCGGTTCTCGATTATATTCAGTCGCATCGTTTGTATGGGAGCCTCTAACATGGCGAAACGCACGTGCGTTGCAGCCAGAATCGGTGATGGCGCGAAGCGAGGTGCAGTCAATATGTCGATATTGGCAAGCCGAGCGACAAAGCCAGCGCCGATTCTGGCTGCAACCCTTAAGGGCTGGCGCGAATTTTGGCCCATGGCTTTGTCGCAAGTCCCTTGCTTAGGAGTACTAAGCGGCGGGCCTTGCTTCGCGCCCTGAGCCAAAATCGTGCCAGCGCATCGCGCGTTTCGCCATGTTAGAGGCTCCTAGGGGTTGATGAGACTGGACAAGCTGGTCAAAGCCACGGTTGCGGCGCTGGAGGACATCAAGGCGCGCGACATCGTGGTGCTCGACGTGAGACGCATGACTGCGCTGTTCGACAAGATCATCATCGCGAGCGCCGACTCGACCCGCCAGGGCAGGGCGCTTTCCAACAACGTCCGGGAAAAACTCAAGGCGCTCGGCGCGCGCATCTACGGCGTGGAGGGAGAGCGGGTGGGCGAATGGATCCTGGTTGACCTCGGCCCGGTGGTCGTTCACATCATGCAGCCCGCCATCCGCAAGTACTACAACCTGGAAGAGCTGTGGTCACTGCCGCACCGCGCGAGGCGCCGCCGCGCAAGCAGCGCCGTCGCCACCTGACGGCGGCTGTCCGGCATGAAATTCCTCGTGGTGGCGGTCGGTCACCGAACGCCGGCCTGGGTGGACGCCGGCTTCGCCGAATACGCGGGCCGCATGCCGCGCGAGGCGCGCATCGAGCTCGTCGCGCTCAAGCCAGCGCCGCGCGGCGGCGCCGTGAGGCGCGTGCTCGATGCGGAAGGCGAGCGCATCCTCGCCGCGCTCCCGGCGAACTGCGTCAGGGTCGCGCTCGATGAGCACGGAACGCTCGTCAACACGGCGGAGCTTGCGCAGCGCATCGCGCGCTGGCAGCAGGGCGGCCGCGATGTGGCCTTCATCATCGGCGGCGCGGACGGGCTCGCCCAGAGCGTGAAACAGGCGGCGGATCTCGTATGGGCGCTCTCGCCGTTGACCCTGCCGCATGGGCTCGCACGCGTGGTGCTCGCGGAGCAGCTTTATCGCGCGGTTTCGATATTGCACAATCACCCCTATCATAGGGAGTGAAAAGTGAAACGTGAAATGTGAAACGTGCCCTCTCCCCCGTGACCGGGGGAGAGGTGCGCCGAAACGTGGAGCAGGGATCGGCGCAACGTGGAGCAGGGACCCGCTTGCGGGATGCGACCGTGGAGCCGATCGTGGGCGCGTCGAGCACATGCCGATCCCCTGCGCGTCTCCGGGGTCAGATCCCCAGAGGGGCCCCTCTTCCGCCCTACGATGCGCCCCGATTCTGGGGATGCGACCGTGAAGGCGCACGTAAGCACTCGGGCAGTCGCGGCGCTGCATCCCGCTCCGGGGTCGCATCCAAGCACAATACGCTTGGAACCTGCTCCGCCCTCCGCGGGCGCGGGGTGAGGGGGATCACCTTTCACTTTTCACCTTTCACGCACTAAACAATGAGCGTCGGCGACAAGCGCATCTATCTCGCCTCGCGCAGCCCGCGCCGGCGCGAACTGCTGAAGCAGATCGGCGTCCCGTTCGAGCTGCTGCTGCTGCGCGAAGACCTGCGGCGCGGCGCGGACGTCGATGAGACGCCGCTGCCGGACGAGTCGCCCGGGGTGTACGCCCTGCGCATCGCCAGCGCCAAGGTGGCGATGGGTGTGCGCCAGATCGCGCAGCGCGGACTGCCGCAGAAGCCGGTGCTCGCCGCCGACACCACTATCGTGTTTGACGACCAGGTCATCGGCAAGCCCGAGGACGCCGAGCACGCAGCGCGCATCCTGCGAGCGCTGTCGGGCCGCGAGCACCAGGTGCTCGCGGCGGTGGCGATAGGGCTCAGGGATCAGCTCGAGACGCAGATCTCGGTCTCCAGCGTGTGGTTCCGCGAACTGAGCGATGTCGAGATCCGGCGCTACGTCGCGAGCGGAGAGCCGCTCGACAAGGCCGGCGCCTACGCCATCCAGGGGCGGGCGGGGGCGTTCGTCACGCGGATAGCCGGTAGCTATTCGGGTATCATGGGGCTGCCGCTCGCTGAAACCGCGGAGCTGCTGCTGCGGTTCGACATCCCCTTGCTGTAAGAAGCTCTTGGCCCTCCATGGCTGTGACCGAGGAAATCCTGATCAACGTCACCCCGCAGGAAACGCGCGTCGCCGTGATCGAGCAGGGCGTCACGCAGGAGGTGCACATCGAGCGCGCCTCCGCGCGGGGCATGGTCGGCAACATCTACATGGGGCGCGTGATCCGCGTGCTGCCGGGCATGCAGTCGGCGTTTATCGACATCGGCGGCGCGCGCGCGGCGTTCCTGCACGTGGCCGACATCTGGGAGCACCGCCACGGTGGTGATTCCGCGACGCCGATCGAGAAGCTGCTCGCCGAAGGCCAGAACCTGATGGCGCAGGTGGTGAAGGACCCGATCGGCACCAAGGGCGCGCGGCTTTCCACCCAGATCTCGATCGCCGGGCGCTTTCTCGTTTACCTGCCGCAGGAGTCGCACATCGGGATCTCGCAGCGCATCGATGACGAGGACGAGCGGGCGCACCTGCGCGAGAAGCTGCAGCAGCAGCTGCCGCCGGAGGAGAAAAGCGGCTTCATCATCCGCACCGTGGCGGAAGCCGCCTCCGACCGCGAGCTCAAGTCCGACGTTGATTACCTGCGGCGGCTGTGGGGGGGCATCCGGGACAAGGCCGCCGCCGCGCCGCTCACGCCGCTCTACCAGGACCTCAATTTGAGCCTGCGGGTGCTGCGCGACTTCGTACACGAGGAGACGATGCGCATCCTGGTGGATTCGCGCGAAACCTACCAGAAGATGCTCGAGTTCGGACAGGACTTTACGCCCAACGTCGCCGAGCGCATCGAGCACTACCACGGCGAGCGGCCGTTGTTCGATCTCTACGGGGTGGAGGACGAGATTGAAAAAGCGCTGGCCAGGCGCGTCGAACTCAAGTCCGGCGGCTACCTCATCATCGATCAGACCGAGGCGCTCACCACCATCGACGTCAACACCGGCGGCTTCGTCGGCGGCCGCAGCTTCGACGACACCATCTTCAAGACCAACCTCGAGGCGGCGCAGGTGATCGCGCGGCAGCTGCGGCTGCGCAATTTGGGGGGCATCATCATCATTGACTTCATCGACATGGACACCGAGGAGTACAAGAACGCGGTGCTGAACGAGTTCCGCAAGGCGCTCGCGCGCGACCGCACGCGCATGACGGTGAACGGCTTCACCCAGCTCGGGCTGGTGGAGATGACCCGCAAGCGCACGCGCGAGTCGCTCGCCCAGGTGCTGTGCCAGCCGTGTCCGATCTGCGAAGGCCGGGGGCGGCTGAAGACCGCGCAGACGGTGTGCTACCAGGTCCTGCGGGAACTCCTGCGCGAGGCGCGCCAGTTCAACGCGCGCGAGTACCGCATCCTCGCATCGCAGCCGGTGATCGACCTGTTCCTCGACGAGGAGTCGCAGTCGCTCGCCATGCTCTCCGATTTCATCGTCAAGCCGGTGTCGCTGCAGGTCGAGACCGCTTACAACCAGGAGCAGTTCGACATCATCCTCATGTAGGGAAGGCGTGAGTCGTGAGTGGTGAGTGGTGAGTCAAAATCTCGCGATACGCGAGGGTCAAGTCGAACATCATCGATTCACGAATCACGATTCACGCTTTTCCGATGTCAGAACAGGCGCGTCACCGACGTCTCGAGGAACGCAACCGGCAGTATCAGCAGCAACTGGCACACCACGATCACGAACAGCGGCGACAGATCCACGTTGCCGATGGAAGGCACCAGCCGCTGGAACACGCGCAGGAAGGGGCGTGTCATGCTGTTCAGCAACGGCATCACCGGGCTGTAGGGGTTGATCCAGGACAGCACCGCCTGGATGATGACTGCGACCATCACGATGTAGAGCCCGATCTTCAGCAGCATCACCGCCGCCATCAGCATCAGCGCCGCGAAGACAAGCCCGGCTTGCGAGCCAAGCTGGTAGTCCTGGATTTGCAGCACGATGAGCAGTTCCAGGAACTGCGCGAGCCACGCCAGCGCGAGCGTCGCCAGGTCAAGCCCCCACATGCCGGGAATCACGCGCCGCACCGGTCGCACCATGAAATCGGTGAGCGCCTGCAGGAACTCCGAGAACGGGTTGCGGTACGGCGCGCGCGCCCATTGCAGGTAGAAGCGCAGCAGCAGCGCCACCGTGAACAGCCCGAACACGGTGTTGACCAGAAAGATCAGCGCCCCGGACAGCACGTTTGACCCTCCAACATCCACCGCAAAGGCGCCAAGGCGCAAAGATTACGCAAAGAGGAACTATTCATAGATTTTTCTTTGCGTTCCCTCTGCGTCTTTGCGTCTCTGCGGTTAATCAGTCTTTCCCGAATTCGTCGCCCAGTTCGCGTGAGCGCTCGGCGGCGGCGCGCACCGCGCGCACGATGATCTCCTTCACGCGGTCCGCTTCCATGGACTTGAGCGCGCGCTCGGTGGTGCCGCCCTTGGAGGTGACGCGCCCGCGCAACGTTGCGGGCGGCTCGCCGGCCTGCGTTGCAAGCTTGACCGCGCCGGCGAAGGTCTCGAGCGCGAGCTTGCGTGCGGCATCCGCGGTGAGTCCCAGCTCCTTCGCTGCCTGCTCCAGCGCCTCGATGAAGTAGAAGACATAAGCGGGGCCGCTGCCCGAAACCGCGGTGATGGCGTCAAGGTCTTCCTCGCGCTCGAGCCACAGCGTGGCGCCCACCGCGCCGAGTATCTTCCCGGCGGCGGCGCGATCGGCGGCGCTCACTGCGGACGGCGCGTACATGCCGGAGATGCCGGCAAGCGCGAGCGCCGGCGTGTTGGGCATCACGCGCACGATGCGCTGATAGCCGAGCCAGCGCGTGAGGTCGGCGAGGCGTATGCCGGCGGCGATGGTGATGACGAGCTGGGTTTTGAGCAGCGGGCGCAGTTGCTCCGCCAGTTCGCGCATCTGCTGCGGCTTCACCGCCAGCACGATGCAGTCCGCTTTCGCCGCATCCGCGCCCAACGCGGCAAAGGCCTTCACCTTGAGCTTGTGCTCGAGCTGCTCGCGCGCGGCAGGCGCGATCTCGACCACGCCGATCGCGCTCGCCGGCCAGCCCTGCTTGAGCAGTCCGCCGATCATGGCACTCGCCATGTTACCGCCGCCGATGAATGTGATTTTCATTCTTTCACCACAGAGACACAGAGGCACCGAGAGAATCGATTTGATATTAACAGAACCGGGGCCGGTTCTTCGTGACGCATCGCCGATACGGCACAGAACACAGGTAAACTCCGTGTCTCTGTGCCTCTGTGGTTCAAGTCTTACGCCGCGGGCCGAAGATCGCGGTGCCGATGCGCACCATGGTCGCGCCCTCCATGATCGCCGCTTCCAGATCGTCCGACATGCCCATCGAGAGCGTGTCGAGCGCGTAGCCACGCCCGGCGAGCTTGTCCTTGAGCTCGCGCAGCAGCGCGAAGCGCCGCCGCTGGAACTCGACGTCCGGCGTCGGCTCCGGTATCGCCATCAGTCCCCGCAGCCTCAACCGCGGCAGCCGCGCGATCGCTTCCGCGAGCTCGATCTCCCCGCCAGGGGCGATGCCGCTTTTGCTGTGCTCTCCGCTCACATTGACCTGGATGCAGACATTGAGCGGCGGCAGCCCCTCGGGCCGCGCCTCATTCAGCCGCACCGCGATCTTCTCGCGCTCGACGCTGTGCACCCACTGGAAATGCTCGGCGATGGGGCCCGTCTTGTTGCTCTGGATCGGCCCGATAAAGTGCCACTCGATCGGCAGCGCAGCGAGCGCCGTGATTTTTGCCACAGCTTCCTGCACGTGGTTCTCGCCGAACGCGCTCTGGCCCGCGGCGTGAGCCTCGGCGATACGCTGCGCCGGGAAGGTTTTGCTCACCGCCACCAGCACGATGTCACCGGCGCGCCTTCCCGCGGCTTCCGCCGCGCGCGCGATGCGCGCACGCACGGCTTGCAAGTTGGCGGCGATTGTGGTCATAATCTGCGACGCGTCGGGGGAGGATGTTCGACGCAAAATCAGTGCGTTAACCCTCTTTTCCCGGCGCTGAACTCGATCGCGGAGCATTATAATGGACATCTCAGAACTACTGGCGTTTGTCGTCAAGAACAAGGCCTCAGACCTGCACCTCTCGGCCGGCCTCCCGCCGATGATCCGCGTGCACGGCGATGTGCGGCGCATCAACCTGCCGGCGTTGGAACACAAGGACGTGCACGCCATGGTCTACGACATCATGAACGACGGCCAGCGCAAGTTCTACGAGGAGAACCTCGAGTGCGACTTCTCGTTCGCGATTCCCAACCTCGCGCGCTTCCGAGTTAACGCCTTCGTGCAGCACCGCGGCGCGGGAGCGGTGTTCCGGACCATTCCCTCCAAGGTGCTCTCGCTCGAAGACCTGAAGTGTCCCAAGGTCTTCACCGAGATTTCCGACCAGCCGCGCGGCATCGTACTCGTGACCGGGCCCACGGGCTCGGGGAAATCCACGACGCTGGCGGCGATGATCAACTACATCAACGAGAACGAGTACGGCCACGTCCTCACGGTGGAGGACCCGATCGAGTTCGTGCACGAGTCGAAGAAGTGCCTCATCAACCAGCGCGAAGTCGGGCCGCACACGCTGTCCTTCGCCAACGCGCTGAGAAGCGCCCTGCGGGAAGACCCGGACGTGATCCTGGTGGGCGAGATGCGCGACCTCGAAACCATCCGCCTGGCGATGACCGCGGCCGAAACCGGTCACCTGGTGTTCGGCACGCTGCACACCAGCTCCGCGGCGAAGACCATAGACCGGATCATTGACGTGTTCCCCGCAGAGGAAAAGGAAATGGTGCGGGCGATGCTATCCGAGTCGCTGCGCGCGGTGATTTCGCAGACCCTGTTAAAGACCAAGGACGGCAGCGGGCGCGTGGCGGCGCACGAGATCATGATCGGCACGCCGGCGATCCGCAACCTGATCCGCGAGAACAAGGTGGCGCAGATGTATTCCGCGATCCAGACCGGCCAGCAGTTGGGCATGCAGACCCTGGACCAGACCCTGCAGGAGCTGGTGAAACGCAATGTCGTCGCCGTGGAAGAAGCCCGCGCCAGGGCGGCCAGCAAGGATATCTTCAAGTAACCGGACCGCGGCACGCGAAACAATCCAGATAAGTTGGAACGGCACTAGGAGAAACGTATGGAAAGAGATCAGGCAGTCAAGTTCATGCACGATCTGCTGAGGGCGATGGTGTCGAAGAAGGCCTCGGACCTCTTCATTACGGCGGGCTACCCGCCGGCGATCAAGCTCGACGGCAAGATGACACCGGTCGCCAACCAGCAGCTCACGACGCAGCACACCGCAGAGCTCACCCGTGCCATGATGAACGACAAGCAGGCGCAGGAGTTCGAAGCGACCAAGGAGTGCAACTTCGCGGTCAACCCGCCGGGCATCGGCCGCTTCCGGGTAAACGCCTTCGTGCAGCAGGGGCGGGTCGGCATGGTAATGCGGACCATCACCACCACGATCCCGAAGTTCGAGGACCTCAACCTGCCGCCGGTGCTGAAGGACATCGTGATGACCAAGCGCGGGCTCATCGTCATGGTGGGCGGCACCGGTTGTGGGAAAACCACCTCGCTTGCGGCGATGACCGGCTACCGCAACGAGAACAGCTACGGCCACATCGTCACCATCGAGGATCCGATCGAGTTCGTGCACGAGCACAAGAACTGCGTCATTACCCAGCGCGAGGTGGGGGTGGACACCGACTCCTGGCACATGGCGCTGAAGAACACGCTGCGCCAGGCGCCGGACGTGATCCTGATCGGCGAGATCCGGGACCGCGACACGATGGACTACGCGATCGCGTTCTCCGAGACCGGGCACCTGTGCATGGCGACGCTCCACGCCAACAGCGCGAACCAGGCGCTCGACCGCGTCATCAACTTCTTCCCCGAGGAGCGGAGGCACCAGCTGCTCATGGACCTCTCGCTCAACATCCGGGCGATCGTTTCGCAGCGGCTCATCCCGAAGAAGGACGGCAAGGGGCGGGTGGCGGCGGTCGAGATCATGCTGAACTCCCCGCTTATCGCGGACCTCGTCTTCAAGGGCGAGGTGCACGAGATCAAGCAGATCATGGCGAAGTCGCGCGAGCTGGGCATGCAGACCTTCGACCAGCAC
>JAHFRO010000007.1 GCA_023266245.1 Betaproteobacteria bacterium
AACTGGGCTGGCTGCCGGCGATGGGCATCAGCTCCGGGCCGTCGTTGTTCACGTGGGAAGCGCTGAGCCACATGATCCTGCCCATGCTTGCGCTGGCGGCGATACCGTGCGCCATCGTCGCGCGCACCACGCGCGCTTGCGTGATGGAAGTCCTCAACATGGAATTCGTCGAAGCGCTGCGCGCGCGCGGCCTGTCAGAGCGTCGCATTCTGCTGCATGTAACGCGCAACGCGCTGCCGACGGTGCTCGCCGTGATGGGCTTGCAGTTTGCGCATCTGCTGGGCGGTTCGATCCTGGTCGAAACCGTTTTTTCCTGGCCCGGAACCGGATATCTCCTCAACCTTGCCATCTTCGACCGCGACATGCCGGTGCTGCAGGGCACGATCCTGCTGCTGGCGATGTTCTTCGTGCTGACGAACTTGATCGTCGACATTCTCCAAACCTGGGCCGATCCGCGCGTGAGCCGGCAGTGATGGACCCCGCCAACGGCAACAAGGTCAGTATCGCATTCGAGTCCGCGCACGGCGCGCGGCCGGTTGATTTGCCAGTCGGCGATTTGCGCGTGCGCAGCTACTGGCAGAGCGTATGGCAGCGCGTGCTGCGCGATCCGGTAACGCTCGCCTGCGCGCTGATCCTGATCGCAATGATCGCGGCAGTAGTGCTCGCACCGTGGCTCGGCCTACCCGATCCCTACCAGTCCGATTCATCCGATCGCTTGTTGCCAGTCGGCTCGCCAGGCCATCCGCTCGGCACCGATGAACTCGGACGCGACATGCTCTCGCGCCTCATCTACGGTGGACGGCTGTCGCTCGCGATGGGCATCATTCCCGTTGTCAATGCGCTACTGATCGGCGGCGCGCTTGGCGTCATCGCCGGGTTCGTCGGCGGGCGGCTGAACATGCTGATCATGCGCGTGACCGACGTGTTCTACGCGTTTCCCTCGATCCTGCTCGCGGTCGCGATCGCCGGCTCGCTGGGCGCCGGCGTCACCAACACGCTGCTCGCGATCACCATCGTCTTCATTCCTCCGCTCACTCGCGTCACCGAAAGCGTTACCACGCAGATCCGGGCGATGGACTTTGTCGAGGCGGCGCGCGCAAGCGGCGCCAGCACCTTCGCCATCATCCGCACCCACATTCTCGGCAACGTGCTCGGCCCGGTCTTCGTCTATGCCACGGTGCTGGTGAGCGTAAGTATCGTGATCGCGGCGGGCTTGAGCTTCCTCGGCTTGGGCGCGAGCCCGCCCGAAGCCGAATGGGGCTTGATGCTCAACACGTTGCGCCAGTCGATCTACCTCGCGCCGCTGATTTCGCTGCTGCCAGGCTGCATGATTTTCGTGGTCTCGATGTGCTTCAACCTGATCAGCGACGGGTTGCGCAGCGCGATGGACGTGCGCTTTTGACGCGATGAATTCCGCCTCCGCCCCATTGCTCGCGGCGCGCAACCTGCGCAAGTATTTCCCGGTGAAAGCGCAGTGGATCGGCGCGCCGCGCCTGACGGTGCAGGCGGTGGACGACGTGAGCTTTGCCATCGCCGCGGGCGAAACGCTCGGCATCGTCGGCGAGTCGGGCTGCGGCAAGTCCACCACCGGCCGGCTGCTCATGCACCTGATCAAGCCCGATAGCGGCGACATCAGGTTTGCTGGTAAACCGATTGTTGCCGATGATCCGAGCGGATTGCGCGAGTTGCGCCGGCACATGCAGATGGTGTTTCAGGATTCCTACGCTTCGCTTAATCCGCGGCTGTCGGTGCAGGATTCGAT
This sequence comes from Betaproteobacteria bacterium, assembly GCA_023266245.1. Classification (GTDB taxonomy): domain Bacteria; phylum Pseudomonadota; class Gammaproteobacteria; order Burkholderiales; family SG8-41; genus SG8-41. Next base: position 1,763 of record JAHFRO010000007.1, read on the forward strand.
CGCGTTCGGGCCGCGCAGTCACGGTGCGCCGAGGGAAAAGGCGCGCCGGAAAGCGCGCGAGCTGCTGTCGCTGGTCAAGCTCGATCCCGACCAGTTCGGGCCGCGTTATCCGCATGAGCTCTCCGGCGGCCAGCGCCAGCGGGTGAATTTCGCGCGCGCGCTTGCGCTTGAGCCGAAGCTCGTGATCCTCGACGAGGCGGTCTCCGCGCTCGACAAATCGATCGAGGCACAGGTGCTGAATCTGCTGATGGACTTGAAGCGCGAACTCGGGCTCACTTATCTGTTCATCTCGCACGATTTGAACGTCGTGCAGTACGTGAGCGACCGCGTGCTGGTGATGTATCTCGGCAAGGTGGTTGAAATCGGGCCCGTGGACGAGATCTACCACCGTCCGCGGCATCCCTACACGCAGGCGCTGCTCGCCTCGCGCCCGTCGCTGGATCCGGATATCAAGATCAAAGAGTCGCCGCTCGTCGGCGACCCGCCGAATCCGATCAATCCGCCTTCCGGCTGCCGCTTTCGCACGCGCTGTCCGTACGCGGAGGCGGTATGCGCGGAAAAGGAACCGCTGCTCATCAGCGCGGCGCATATCGATGAACTCGCAGTTGCGTGCCACCTGCAATCGCCACAGTCCGGCCACAGCAAGGCCGCGGCTCCGAGCTAGGCTGCTACCGCCATCGATACTCCGCTTGCCATCTCCGGACTACGGGACTTCGCGGCCAACCTGTTCGCACGCCTGCGTGAAGTGTCGTTCGACGGCATCGGCATCACGCGCGAGAGCTTCGGGCCCGGTGAAGACGCCGCCCATGAAGTCATCGCCGCAGCCGCCACCGCCGAAGGCCTGCACGTCGAGCGCGACGGCGCGCGCAATCTTATCGTCACCCTGCCGGGCCGCGAACCCGCTGCGCCGTTTATCGCGTGCGGCTCGCATCTCGATTCGGTGCCGCAGGGAGGAAATTACGACGGCGCCGCCGGCGTCGTGGCCGGGCTGACCGCCATCGTCCACATGCAACGCGCCGGCATTGTGCCGCAGCGTACTGTCAAAGTGATGGCGCTGCGCGGCGAGGAAAGCGCGTGGTTCGGCAAATCGTGGATCGGCGCGCGCGCGATGCTCGGCCGCCTGACCCCGGCTGACCTTGCGCTCA
>JAHFRO010000098.1 GCA_023266245.1 Betaproteobacteria bacterium
CGGGAGACGGCTTGCTGCGTTCTCGCGGTTGGATTAGATTGCTCGGTAATCGACCGACGACCCGCCCGAATCGCGGTCATCTGCCGGGGAGGGAGCAACCCACGTGAACATAAGGTCCGTCATAAGGTCCGTTATGCGCAGTCCGGGACCTCTTACGCACCTGTTCCCGGCGCCTCGGCTCGGCGAACCGAGATCGCGGCCGGATTGAATTTCCTATCGTTTCCCCTAAGGACGGTGGTCTGTCCACTAAGGACGTTATTGAAGAGCTGTCGTGGGTAAGCCACAATCGCGGGGGCAGGTGCCTCAAGGGGAAATTATGGAACGATTGCTACGCATTGCCGCCGGGCTGGTTCTCTCGTTAACCTGGCTCGGCGTTCTGAACACTGCTACCGCGGCGCAACCTGCGACCAAGTACCCGCAACGGCCGATCCGCCTGATCGTGCCGTATCCGCCGGGTGGCACCGCCGATGTGATGGCGCGAATCATCGGCCAGAAGCTCGCCGATAATTGGAATCGCACGGTGGTGATCGACAATCGCGGCGGTGCAGGCGGCAACATCGCCACCGAGATGGTGGCCCGGGCCGAGCCCGACGGCTATACGCTGCTGCTGTGCAACGCCCCGGTGCTCGCAATCAACCCCACGCTATACAAGATAGTGCCTTTCGATCCCGTCAAGGATTTCGCGCCGGTGGGCACGATCGCCGAAGTGCCGCTGTTCCTGGTGGTGCACCCGTCGGTGCCGGCGAAAAACTTCACGGAGTTCCTCGCCTACGTGAAGTCCAGAGGCGGCAACATCAATTACGCCTCGGGCAGCGTCGGCAGCACCACGCATCTTGCCGCGGAGTTGTTCAAGTCCATGGCCAGGGTGCAGATGAATCATATTCCGTACAAAGGCAGCGGTCCGGCGCTCGCAGCGATGGTGGCGGGCGAGGTCACGATTATGTTCGAGCTGATGCCCTCGGCGATGTCATTCGTCAAAGCGGACCGCCTGCGCGCGCTGGCGGTAACCAGCGGCAAGCGCTCGCCGCTGATGCCGACGCTGCCCACCATTGCCGAGACCGGGCTGCCCGGCTACGAAGTGGCGTCCTGGTTTGCGCTGTGTGCACCGTCCGCCGCACCCAAGGCGGTAGTCGCCAAGCTGAACGGCGAACTGGTAGAGATCATCAAGACGCGTGAAATGCAGGAACGGCTCTCAAGGCTCGGCGCGCAGCCTCTAACCATGACGACCGCCGAGTTCGGCTCGTTCATCAAGGCCGAAATCGTGAAGTGGAGCAAAGTAGTCACGGATTCCGGCGCGAAACTGGATTAGACGCAGCGGCGGCCGATTGCCGGTGCGCGTGGAGGACTCACAACACGCGCCCCTTGCCCACGCGCGGCTCGGGCCGACCGCCATCGCTCAATGCGATCGCGACGACGATTTCGTCCGGCCGCGGCGCGTCCGCCACGCTGAGCGTAATGGTGTCGATCTCGTCGAACGACCATACGTTATCCTTGTTGCCCAGCGGCAGGTCGATCGCAGCCCCGGCCACCGAAACCTTGCTGGCGGACGGGATGATCGCTTCGCCGCCGCCGATCGCGGCGCGGATCGGCTTGCCCATTTTGGGATGCAGCAGCGCCGCGGCATGCTCGATCTCGCCGTTCACGCCGACGATCGCAGCCTTGCCGTAGGCGAGCGGTTTCGCCCCGAGCGCTTTCACGAGCTCCGGCATGAGCCGCTCGGCAATCTGCACGCCGGTGTCGAACAGCGGCGAAAGATCCTGCACGAAATGTCCGGCGCAGGGGTTGGCGATGACCGCGATCCCTACCACCCGCGTGACGGGACGCGGGGCCGCCTTGCCGCCTTCCGCGTAAACGGTTTCCCTGGTAACGACGATCTTGCGTGCTTCCACGGCTTTCTCCTCCGGAACCGAATGGGCGAGATTAGCATGTGCAGCCCGATGTGTTGACACGCCAGATCGAATGCCCGTAGCATCCGTGCACGAGAGTACAGGTAGCGCGCCGATCGTTGTCCGGCCCGCCCCGGGGCACGCTGCTTTTATCAGCGAGCAGGCGGACCACAATGGAGTTTCCACCATGCCGTCTAAGCCGTACAACAGTCTCTATGATTCCAAGTCGGCGCCGCGCGGGCTATACAAGATCGGCCTGAGCGAGAAGCGATTCCCGCTCAAGACGCGTCACGAGATCCCCGGCGTGAGCGAGCTGTGGGCCAAGTCCAAGCAGATGACCTGGGATCCGGTGCGCGACATTCCGTACCAAAGATTCGACCGCTCGAAGTACAGCAAGGAGCAGCTCGACGCAGCTCGCCTCGCCTGGAGCCGCCGCGCGTGGACCGAATACACCGGGATTATCGAATCGCCCGCGATGCTTATTCGGCTCTCGCTCGACGGCCAGGCGCCAATCGAAGCGAAATTCGTGCTGGCCGCCAAGGTGGTTGAAGAAGCGCGCCATTGTGAGGCGTCGTTTTTGCTGGCCGAAGCGATGGGTGGCTACGTGGTCGAACCGCCTCCGGGAGACGCCATCATCCAGATGGTGATCGCCGGCTTCCGCGATCGCCTCGCGTTTAATCCCGCCGTGTCCACCGAGGCCGCCATCGCCGGCTGGCACGTGATCTCGGAGGGCATCGCGCTCGACATCTTCGCCGCCCGCTACCGGCGCACCACTGAACCGGTTACCAAGGAAGTGCTCCGCCTCATCATGCAGGACGAGGTGCGGCACGTGCAGTTGGGTTGGGAGTACCTCGAGCACCGCGTTCCGCACATGACTGCGGACCAGGTCAAGGATGTGGAGAACGTCGTGCTCGACATCATGGAAAACGTCGAGATGAAGGGCTTCCACTCGATGTGCCTGATTCCCGACGATCTCGAAAGCGTGTTACGCGAAGCGGAAGCGATCGCTGCGGATGCGCGCCTCGGCTTTTGCACCCCCGAGGAGGAGCACCAGATTTTCGTGAAGAGCATTCAGGACATCCGCAAGCGCTTCGCCAAGATGGGCATCACCATTCCGCTCTACCCGAAGATCGAAAAGGCCGCCTGAGCGGCACTGCCGCAGAAAACCCGCGCGCGGGGCGCGCGGGTTTTTCCTTTTAGAGGGGCCGCGCGCAAGGATGGTCGTCGATTTCCACGCCTATTTTCAGCCGCGGTCGTTCCTCGAGCGCCTGCGGCAGCGCAGCGAGTATCCGTTCATTGAACAGACCCCGGAAGGGGAAGTGATCCGGTCGGGACCCGGCGCTGCGCGCCGCATTCGTCCCGAGCAGACCGATATCGCGCGGCGCGTCGAGATGCTGTCGCACGCAGGCATTGATACGCAGATACTGCGGCTGCAGAACGTGAGTGGAATCGATGCGTTCGACGCCATGGAGGGGCGGGACATCGCCCAAGGCGCGAATGAAGAACTCTCCGCGCTCGCGCGGCGCTACCCAGGGCGTTTCATTCCGTACGCCGCGGTGCCGATGCGCGACGTGAACATGGCGGTGGCCGAGCTGGAGCGCACCGTCACCCGGCTCGGGCACCAGGGCGTGGGGATCTCAACCAGCGTGGACCGGAGGCCTCTCGATCATCCGCAGTTCGAGCCGTTGTTCGAGTGCGCCGCCCGCCTGGACGTGCCGGTCTTGATCCTGCCGAATCATCCCTCGTTGATTGATGAACTGATCAAGGAGCATGGCTGGCTGACCGGCGCGTTCGGTTTCCAGGTGGACTTGTCGTTGGTCGCGTTGAGGCTGCTGGCCTCGGGAATATTGGACAAGTATCCGCGACTGCGCGTCGTTCTCGCCAATCTCGGAGGCGTGTTCCCGTTCATCGTGGAACGGCTCGAGGGTTACTGGGAACGGGTGCACGCCGGCGAGCGGCCGCTCCCGGTGCGTCCGATCGAAGCGCTGCGCAGGTTCTATCTCGAAACTGCTTCCGGCCACTGCGCGGCGATCCGGATGACGGCAGAGGTGATGGGTGCCGACCGACTGCTGTTCGGCAGCGACTACCCGTCGTTCGACTTCTTGCACGCCCTCCGATCCGTACGTGAGAGCGGCTTGCCGCCCGAGCAGATCGAGCTGATACTGGGAGGAAACGCCCAACGGCTGATATCTATCTAGACCCCAGGAAACACCTTAGGGGACAGCCTGCTAAGGTCGCAACGAGATCCGGGCGTCTTATTGAAAGCGGGCGAGAAAGTGGTGTCACAGCCGAAATATCTTCCCCACTTTTCCACCGTGACGGAGAAGGAGAATCGAGATGACACTGTGTCCAGTCGCCTTGGCAGTGGGCTGCAAGAGGTGCGCGCTTTTCTCCGTCTGTCCTCTGAAGGGCGTCATCGGCGATTACAAGAAACCAGACGAGACGCAGCCGAAACATCCACCCGAGGACAAGAAATAGTCGCAAACCCGCGCTGAGTAGAAAAAATGGGGTCAGCCCAGTGCTTCCACTTTTTGATTAACAGATCGATGGAGTCAGACTGAGCTGGCCCGTTGGAAAACGTGAAGTGTGTCGCAACGAACGTTATCACTTGGGAGGACTGCCATGCGTAATGATCGCCTGCTTTCGTCCGTCGTCGCCCTTGCGTCACTCGTCATCGCCGGCTGTGCCGCGACACCTACTGTTCAGTCCGTGCGGTCGATCGATGCAGACTTGTCCCGATACACCGCCGTGCAAGTAGTGGTGGACGCGCCCGAGCATGTTCGCGGCAAGACCGGATATGACATCACGTCCGCCGAATTGCGGAGAGAATTTGCTCGGTAATCGACCGACGACCCGCCCGAATCGCGGTCATCTGCCGGGGAGGGAGCAACCAACGTGAACATAAGGTCCGTTATGCGCAGTCCGGGACTTCTTGCGCACCTGTTCCCGGCGCCTCGGCTCGGCGAACCGAGATCGCGGCCGGATTGAATTTCCTGTCGTTTTCCCCGGACCGTCGCCCCGATCTCGTCGTTCACTTCGCGCGCGAGAGCGAGTCCCTGCGCCGCCGCGAGGTGGTAGCCGACAAACGGCGTGTGGATGGAGAGCACCTGCACGTCCACTTTCTGCGCGTCCATGTCCTTCAGGCGCTCCGCCACCGTGTAGCGCACTTTGGGCGAAGTGAAGCCCGTGCGCATGCCGCCACCCATCACCGTGCCCAGCCCCTCGCCCGCCTCGTGGCGAAAACCGTGCCATTCATGTTTCGCGTCGATGGCCTTCCACAGGGACTCCGGGACGACGTGGGCATGGATGTCTATCGTTTTCATGAGCGTCCTTCCCCGCTGCTATGGACAAAGCCGGGTGAGGTTAGCACGAACTTGGATAGGCGCGGCTGGCGGCTGTGACTGGCGGTTCGGCCCTATACAATCGTGGATCGTGGATCGACTCCCGCACTGCGGGGTCACCGTTCCGCCTTTCGACTTTCGACTTCGCAAAGTGCCCGTCGTCTTGACCGAAAATTTCCGCGCAGTTTTCTACGCGCAGTTCTACGCGGCCTGCTCGCTCGACGCGTACGCGGCGGAGGGACTCGAGGTCGAACTGAAGCTCGCGGCGGAGCTGGGCAAGGCCCTGCAGGCGGTGACCGCCGGTGCGGGCCAGGTGTCGTGGGGCGGGCCGCTACGGATCCTGGCCGCGCCGGAAGACGTGAAAATGGAGACGGGCCCCGTTCTCCAGTCGTACTGTCTGCCGCGGCCGTGGCTGGCGTTCATATCCGGTAATGGAATATTCCATGCCACCGCACCATGCCCTGCTGCACGCGCCGTTTCAGCCGCGTCGTCGAACACGTCCTGGGGCAGCGCGACAAGATCCCGGTTGCACGGCCCGGCAGCATCAGCGCGTACATCGAATCGCCGCCGAAAGGAATCGCACCCGGCGGTCGGGTGCGAAGCGGACTATAATCTGCGGACCGTATTCCCCGCCCCATTCCACCAACAACCGAAGAGAAAAACCGATGACCCAGGGCTCGAACGCGCATCCTGGCACCCGACCGTTCGTCTCCGCGCGCCAAAGATTGCTGGGTGCCGCTGCCGCGGTGGCGATGTTTCCGGCGGTATTCCCGGCCGAGGCAGCCGATAGCGCGACCTACCCGTCCAAGCCGATCCGCGTGATCGTGGGATTCGCGCCTGGCGGCTCTGCCGACATCACCGCGCGCACCGTCGGGCAGAAAATGTCCGAACTGCTCGGACAATCGGTTGTGGTGGACAACCGCAGCGGAGCATCGGGCATCATCGGCAGCGAATTGGCGGCGCGGGCTGCGCCCGACGGCTACACGCTGCTGGAAGCGACCATGACGACCCACGGCATCGGGCCCAATCTCTATCAGAAGCTGCCGTACGATCCCATCAAGAGCTTCGAGCCGATCGTGTTGATGGTCAGCATCCCGTTGGTCATGTTTGTCCATACGTCGGTGCCTGGAACCAATCTCAAGGAGGTCGTTACATTGCTCAAGGCCAGCCCGGGCAAGTACCGCTACGCTACTGCTGGAAACGGCAGCCCACCCCACCTCGCAGCCGAACTGTTCAAGCTCAAGGCGGGTGTGGATCTGCTGCATGTGCCCTATAAGGGCACGGGGGCGGCAGTGCCTGACGTGGTCGCCGGACAAGTTCATTTCATGATCGACGGCCCGCCGCCGTTCCTCGGGCACGTAAAAGCAGGCAGGTTGCGGGCGCTCGCCGCCGCGAACGCGAAGCGGCTCGCACAGTTGCCCGACGTGCCCACATTCGCCGAGCAGGGCTACCAAGGCATGGAAGCGGGCCTGTGGTACGGCATGCTTGCACCCAAAGGTACGCCGCGGGACGCCATCAGCCGCCTGAATGCCGCAATCAACAAGGCGTTGCAGCAGCCAGACCTGCGCGAGCGCTTCGCGGCGTCCTCGGTCGAGGTCATCGGGGGGACTCCGAAGGAGTTCGGCATTCACATCGAGAACGAAATCAAGCGGTGGGGTGAAGTCGCGCGTGCGGCCCAGATCCGCATTGAATGAAAGACAGGTTCCAGCGACACCAGCAACTGGAGAACGTGGCGGATTGAAGGAGGGCACCATGAAGACAGAGCGATACCCCGCCATGCCGGTTCGTGCGCTGGCAGGCGCGGCGCTTGCGGCCGCACTTCTGGGGGTCGCCGGGGTCAATGACGCGGCGGCGCAAAGGTGGCCGGAAAAGACGGTGCGCATCGTCACGCCGTTCGGTCCCGGCGGCGGCACCGACATTTTCGCCCGCCTGCTGGCGCAGCAGCTCACCCAAACGTTGGGCCAGCAATTCATCGTCGAAAACCGCCCGGGCGCCGGCTCCACGCTGGGCACCGAGCATGTCGCCAGGTCGCCGGCCGACGGCTACACGTTCCTCATGACTTCGGCTTCCTTCTCGTTCAGCCCCGGCCTCTACCCGAAGCTCCGCTACGATTCGATCAAGGACTTCACGCGCGTTTCGCAGGTCGTGCAGGTGCCACACGTAATCGTTGTGATTCCTTCCTTTCCCGCAAAGGACCTGAACGACTTCGTCAGGCTCGCGCGAGCAAGGCCCGGCGAGGTGCTCTATGCATCCGCCGGCGCAGGCAGTGCGATGCATCTTGCCGGCGCGCTGTTCGGGATCGTCACCAAGACTCAGCTCACGCATGTGCCGTACAAGGGCGGCGGCGCGACGACGGTGGCCGTGATGGGCGGCGAGGCCACGACGGCGTTCAATACGATCGAAACCGTGCTGTCCTTCATCCGCGCCGGCCGATTGCGGGCGCTCGCGGTTTCGACGCGCGAACGCGCGCCGGCGCTGCCCGGCGTGCCGACCGCGATCGAGTCGGGATTCAAGGACTACGAGGCGATCGGCTGGTTCGGCCTGATGGCGCCGACCGGCACTCCGCCCGCGATCGTCGAGCAGCTGAGCGCTGAAACCGCCAAGGCGATGGCGACGCCAGCCATCCGGGAGCGCACGTTGGAGCAGGGCGCGACCCCGGTCGGCAGCACGGCGGCCCAGTTCGAGCAATTCGTTCGCAACGAGATCGCCAAGTGGACCCGCATCATTCGGGAGGCCGGTATCAAGCTCGAATGAGGCGGGAGCGCCGGGATGGGGAGGCAGATCGAGCAACTGGCGCGGTTCGCCGCGGAGACGGGGTGGGAGGACATTCCCGGGCCCGTGCAGCGGCATGCCAGACTGGTATTTCTCGATACGCTCGGCGTGATTCTCGCGGGGTCCGAGCGGCCCGAGGTGCGGCAGTTGCGGGAGCGGTTGTTGCCCACCGCGGGCGGCGGCGCCACCGTGCTGGCGCGGGGCTGGCTCGCGAGCGATCCGCGCACCGCCGCGCTGCTCAACGGCATTGCCGGTCGCGCGATCGAGCTTTGCGAAGGCCTGCGCCTGGTCACCGGTCAGCCGGCGGTCCAGATTCTGCCCGGCGTGCTGGCGGTG
>JAHFRO010000099.1:0-4895 GCA_023266245.1 Betaproteobacteria bacterium
GAGCAGCAACGCGAGGCCGTCGAGCGTGCCGCGCGTCACCGCGTCCATGCTGCTCGTCGCCTGCTGCGGCGGCAGGAGCTTGCCCGAGGTCGGCGCGCCGCGCGGCGGCACCATCACCGCCGCCACCAGGATCGCCGCCGGGGCGCTGATGATGGAGGCCGAGAGGATGTGGCCCATTGCATCCGGCACCACCGGCCCGAGGATGCTCGCATAGAGCACCATCACTGTGCCCGCGATGCCGGCCATGCCGCAGGTCATGACGATAAAGAGCTCGCCCCGGCTCATCTCCTGGGATAGGGCCGCACGAACAGCGGCGCCTCCACCATGCCGACGAAGATGTTGGCAGCAGCGGAGAGCCCCACCGCGCCGCCCACGCCCATTGCCTTCTCGAGCACCGCGGAGATCGAGCGCACGACGGCAGGCAGCACCCGCCAGTAGAAGAGCAGCGACGAAAGCGCGCTCACCACCAGGATCAGCGGCAGCGCGCGGAACGCCGGCACGAAGCTGCTCGTCCCGGGCCGCTCCTCGAACGGCTGCGCCCCGCCGCCGAGATAACCGAAGACGAAGCGGGTGCCTTTCTGCGTCGCTTTTTCCAGGGCGAGGAGCGCCTCGTTCAGGGCGAGGAAGAAGTCCTTGAAGAGCGGGACCTTGAGCAAAGCCGCCGCCAGCACGACCTGCAGCAGCACGCCCGATATCACGATGCGCCACGGCACGGCGCGCCGGTCTTCGGAGAGCAGCCAGGCGATGAATATCAGCGCAAGGAAACCGAAGGCGCTTTGCAGAGCTAGAAGCATTACCACCTCTCACCGCCGAGGACGCCGAGGAAAGACAAAGTGTCGAATCACGACTCACGGCCTTTTGGAACCGCCAAGGACGCAAAGGAAATTCAGGACATGCCCATCATCAGCTGCGGCGCCAAGTGGTGCCTTGTGGTGTGTCTTCCAGGACAATACCGGATTCCAGTAACTCCTTGCGAATGCGGTCGGCTTCGTCGAAGTTGCGGTTCTTGCGCGCCGCCGTGCGGTCGGCAATGAGACGATCGATTCTCTCTGCGGAATACCCCACGCGGAGCACTGCCTCACTTCCTGTGATCTCGAAGCGTCCCGGCTCCGCTGTTAGAACGAAATCTTGTCTGCCTTGCAGGAAGCTTACCGGCTCGCGCTGAAGCAGGCCGAGGATCGCAGCCAGCGACTTGAGCAACCGCGCATCTTCCGCCTTGTGCGTCCTGTTCAGCTCGTTGGCGAGATCGAACAGCACCGCGACCGCCTCCGGGGTGTTGAAGTCGTCGTTCATCACCTCGCGAAAGCGGACTGCATACGGGTTGTTCCAGTCAACGGCGCCGGCGGACACGTTGAAGCCCTTGAGTGCGGTGTAGAGGCGGGTCAACGCGTGCTTGGCGTCCTCCAGATGCTGATCGGAGTAGCTGAGCGAGCTGCGGTAGTGCGCGCGCACCATGAAGAAGCGGATCACCTCGGCGTCGTAGCGGGCGAGCACCTCGCGCACGGTGAAGAAGTTGCCGAGCGACTTCGACATCTTCTCGCTCATTTCACCCTTCTGCACGCGCACGAAGCCGTTGTGCATCCAGTAGTTGACGAACTTGCCCTGGTACGCGCCTTCGGACTGCGCGATCTCGTTCTCGTGATGGGGAAACTGCAGGTCCTGGCCGCCGCCGTGGATGTCAAAGTGCTGCCCGAGCAGCGTGCTGCTCATCACCGAGCACTCGATGTGCCAGCCCGGGCGCCCCCTGCCCCATGGCGACTCCCAGAACGGCTCGCCGTCCTTGGCGCGCTTCCATAATACGAAGTCGAACGGGTCGTGCTTGCTCGGGTCAATCACGACGCGCTCGCCTGCATTGAGCTCATCCAGCGACTTGCCGGAGAGCTTGCCGTAGCCGGGAAACTTCCGCACCGAGTAGTTGACGTCGCCGTTCGCTGAGCGATAGGCAAGGCCCCGCTCCTCCAGCAGGCGGATCATCTCCACCATTCCCGGCACGTGCTCGGTCGCCCGCGGCTCGAAATCGGGCTGCTCCACGCTGAGCGCGGCGTTGTCCTCGTTCATCGCCCTGATGAAGCGCGCGGTGAGGGCCTCGACGGACTCGTTGTTCTCCTGCGCGCGCTTGATGATCTTGTCGTCGATGTCGGTGATGTTGCGGGCATAGGTGACCTCATATCCGAGCGCGCGCAGCCAGCGCCGTACCACGTCGAACACCACCATCACCCGCGCGTGCCCCAGATGGCAGTAGTCGTAGACCGTCATGCCGCAAACGTACATGCGGACACGTCCCAGCGTAATCGGGACAAAATCCTGTTTCTCGCGCGTGAGTGAGTTGTAGATCTTCAGCATGGCTCGTGCCCGTCTTGCGTGTCCGCCGGCGCCCGGCACCCGGCGTCTCCGGGCTCACCGGTCAGACGGGCGGATCGAAGCCGGCGGGTGACGCAGGAAAGCAGATTTTGAATTGCCCGGTGTTCTTGGTAGAATTTCGAGGATTTTGTGACTAACCCCCTGAAAATTTCGGGAAAGTATAGCACAATGAATCTGCCTTCCGTCCGCCTCACCGCGCTCGTTTCGGCGCTCATCTTTGCCCTCTGCTCCACCGCGCCGGCGAGCGCCCAGAGCGACGAGTTGCAGGAGGTCAACCAGCTGATCAAGCAGAACCAGTATGACCGGGCGCTGGATCGCGTGAACGCCTATCTTGCCAGCCGCCCGAAAGATGCGCGCGGGCGCTTCCTCAAGGGCCTGATCCTCACCGAGCAGAACAAGCCGAACGACGCGATCAAGGTGTTCACCGAGCTCACCCAGGACTTCCCCGAGCTGCCCGAACCGTACAACAACCTCGCCGTGCTCTACGCCTCGCAGGGCCAGTACGACAAGGCTCGCTCTGCACTGGAGATGGCGATCCGCACCCACCCGAGCTACGCGACCGCGCACGAGAACCTGGGCGACATCTACGCCAAGCTGGCGAGCCAGGCCTACGACAAGGCCCTGCAGCTCGATCGCGGCAACATGACGGCGCAGACCAAGCTCAACCTGATAAAGGAACTGTTCTCGAGCAGCCCGCGGCCGCCAAAAGCCGCCGCCACCAAGCCGGAGCCGGCGACCAAGGTTGCGACCGCAGCGCCGGTAACCAAGCCCGCGCCATCGCCCCAGACGCCGACCCCCGCGCCGGCAACGGCCAAGGCGCCCGAGCCGGTTGCCAAGCCCGCCCCGGTCCCGCCCGCCGCTACGCGTAATCCGGACGAGGTATTGAAGGCGGTCAACGGCTGGGCGAAAGCCTGGTCGGAGAACGATGCGGCGGGCTATCTCGCGCACTATGCGGCAGACTTCCAGACGCCCAAAGGCGAAGCGCGCGGTGACTGGGAAGCGCAGCGCAAGGCGCGCATCGCCAAGCCGCGCAAGATCCAGGTCGGAATCGAGTCGCCGAAAATCGTATTCAACGACATTAACCGCGTCACCGTGACCTTCCGTCAGCACTACCGTTCCGACAAGCTGAAGGTCTCCAGCACCAAGACGCTGGTGCTGGTGAAAGCGGGCGACCAGTGGCTCATCCAGCAGGAAAAGGTCGGCAGTTGAAGGCGTGGCTGACAGCTCCGCGCTACCGCGCGCTGCGTTACGCTGCTGCCGCGCTGTTCGGGGCCGCCGGCGGCGCCGCGCTCGTCATGGACGGGCAGCCCGGGCACGCCGTGCCGGTTGCGGTGGTAAACAGCGAGCACGTCGCCGTCGAACCGGATGCGCTGCTGTTCCGGACGATGCGCGAGATCAGCAACCATCGGCTCGATGCCGCACTCACCGAGATCGAAAAGGTTATCGCCACCTATCCCAACTTCCGGCTGGCGCACCTCATCAAGGGCGACCTGCTGCTGGCGCGCGCGCGGCCGCTCAGCACCGTCGGCAACGCGCCGGGCGCGCCCCAGGACCGGCTCGAAGATCTGCGCGAGGAAGCGCGCGCGCGTCTCGCCCGCCACCAGCAGCAACGGCCCACCGACCGCGTGCCGCGCTACCTGGTGCAGCTGCAGCCCGACCAGAAGTACGCCTTTATCATCGACACCTCGAAATACACGCTCTACGTGTTCGAGAACAGCAAGGGCACGCCGCGCTACATCGCCGATTACTACATCACGATCGGCAAGAACGGCATCGACAAAATCCGGGAAGGCGACAAGAAAACGCCCCTCGGCGTCTATCACGTAACGAGCAGTCTGCCGCGCGACAGGCTCAACGTGCTGTACGGCAAGCTGAGCGAGCTCTACGGCATTGGCGCGTTCCCGATCAACTATCCGAACGAATGGGACCGCCGCCAGGGTCGCAACGGCTATGGCATCTGGCTGCATGGCGTGCCGTTCGACACCTACAGCCGCCCGCCGCGCTCGAGCGACGGCTGCGTGGCGCTCACCAACGAGGACCTCGAGAAGATCGCCAAGCATGTGCAGGCGGGCATCACGCCGGTGATCATCGCCGACGGCATCGAGTGGGTCAGCCCGAACACAGCGCAGGCGTTGCGCAAGGAGCTCGCGCAGCGCCTGGAAACCTGGCGCCGCGACTGGGAAAGCCTCGACACCGATAAGTATCTGTCACACTATGCCGCCGACTTCTCCTCTGACAAGCAGGATCTCGCGCACTGGTCGCAACACAAGCACAAGGTCAATGCGACCAAGTCTTGGATCAAGCTCAGGATCGACCGGGTGAGCATCTTCCTCTATCCCGGCATGGACAACCTTGTCGTCGTCACGTTCGAACAGGACTACGCGAGCAGCAACTTCTCGCTGCAGACGCGCAAGCGCCAGTACTGGACGAAGCAGGACGGCCGCTGGAAGATCATCTACGAAGGACCGGCAATCGCCGCCCCGGTTCAGGCCCCCCTCCGGACCGGCTGATCCCGCTGGCAAGCGGCATGCATC
>JAHFRO010000099.1:4905-5497 GCA_023266245.1 Betaproteobacteria bacterium
GCTCAGAATCGTTGCCGCAGCCCTCGCCCTGCTCGTTTCCTTCCAAGTCGGAGCGGCGGATCCGCAGGTCGAGCTGAAGACCACGGCGGGGACCGTCGTCATCGAGCTCTATCCCGAAAAGGCGCCGCGCACGGTCGAGAATTTCCTGCAGTACGTGAAGGACGGGCATTACGACGGTACCCTCTTCCATCGCGTGATCCCCCGGTTCATGATCCAGGGCGGTGGATTCACGCTCGAGTTCAGGGAAAAAGCGGCGCGCAAGCCGGTGCGGAACGAAGCTGATAACGGCCTCAAGAACACCCTGGGCACAGTCGCCATGGCGCGCACCCCCGACCCCCATTCGGCGACCGCCCAGTTCTTCATCAACATCGCGGACAATGATTTCCTGAATTTCCGGGCGCCCACGCAGGAAGGTTACGGTTATTGCGTGTTCGGCAAGGTGCTGAAAGGCATGGATGTGGTGAAGAAGATCTCCAGAGTCGCGACCGGCCCGGGCAAGCCGCCTCATCGCGACGTGCCCGTGAAGCCGGTCGTGATCGAGCGCGCGCGGCTCGTCGCCCCTGCGGAAAGCCCCCAAAAATAAACCGCCGAT
>JAHFRO010000099.1:5507-8334 GCA_023266245.1 Betaproteobacteria bacterium
TTATGGTCAAACTGCATACCAATCACGGCACCATTGCCCTCGAGCTCGACGCCGAACGCGCGCCGCAGACGGTTGCCAATTTCCTGAAATACGTGCAGAGCGGCTTCTACAGCAATGCCCTGTTCCACCGCGTGATCGACGGCTTCATGATCCAGGGCGGCGGCTTCGAGCCGGGCATGCGGCAGAAGCCGACGCAGGCGCCGATCAGGAACGAGGCCGATAACCAGCTCAAGAACGCCGCCTACACCATCGCCATGGCGCGCACCGCGGACCCGCATTCGGCGACGGCGCAGTTCTTCATCAATGTTTCCGACAACGACTTTCTCAACTTCACCGCGCCCACCCCGCAAGGCTGGGGTTACTGCGTATTCGGGCGCGTGGTGGAAGGGACCGAGGTGGTCGATCGCATCAAGCAGGTCGAGACCGGCCGGCGCGGCATGCACCAGGACGTGCCGCTCGAGGATGTCGTCATCGAGCGCGCGGAAGTGGTGTGATTCGAGGGATGAGGGCGGAGGGCGGAGGAATGACCGCGAGGGATGAGGGCGGAGGGCAGAGGGCAGAGGGAAAACGCCTAAGGGTTCAGATCATCCTTCATCCTTCATCCTTCATCCTTCATCCTTAAGCGAAAATGCACAGCATTTTCGTCTCCGACCTGCATCTCACGCCGGAACGGCCGCACGTCAACCAATTGTTCTTCGACTTCGTGCGGGACGCCGCCTCACGAGCGCAGGCGCTCTACATACTCGGGGACCTGTTCGAGTACTGGGTTGGCGACGACGATCTCGCCGACGCATTCAACGCATCCATTGCCGGCGCGCTGGGCGAGCTGAGTGCGAAGAGCGTTGCGGTTTACCTGATGCACGGCAACCGCGACGTGCTGCTGGGACGGACGTTTGCGGTGCGCTGCGGTGCGAAGCTGATCACCGATCCCACCGTGCTCGAGCTCTACGGCGCGCGCACGCTCCTCATGCACGGCGACACGCTGTGCACAGACGATGTCGAGTACCAGAAGTTCCGGACCTACGCCCGCGATCCGAAGAACCAGCAGGCGTTTCTCGCGCAGCCGCTCACCGCGCGGCGCGCGCAGATCCTCGGCATGCGTGCGGAAAGCGAAAAGAGCAAACAGGGAAAACCGCCGGAGATCATGGATGTGACGATCTCCGCCGTTGAGCAGACGCTGCGCGAGTTCGGCTACCCCCGCCTGATCCACGGCCACACCCACCGCCCGGCGCGGCACGTGCACGTGGTGGACGGCCGCGAGTGCGAGCGCTGGGTATTGCCGGACTGGTACGAGCACGGCGGCTATTTGCGCTGCGATAGCAAGGGATGTAAAGCCGAGTTGCTGTAGTCGATTGGCGGCACCAGCGCTTTCCCCCAGCCAGGTCGGCGATATTCTGTTCCGACCGCTCAGTTCTGCGCAGCACGTCAACGATTTCCTCCAGATGCACGTTCGCTATTGAAAGCTCCCTGACCACGAGCTGGTTTCGGTTTACAAAGTTTTACACTTTGTAACGTGCAGCACATCGCCAAACGCGGTCGAATCAGTAACATGAGAGCGATTATCCAGTCGGTGATCATCCGATCGCTCGCCCTTCTGCTATCGGTCTCGATCGCATTCGCCCAGGATCGGCCCGCATTCAAGCAGGAGGAGCTCGATCAGATGCTGGCTCCGGTCGCGCTGTATCCCGATTCGCTGCTGTCGCAGATTTTGATGGCGTCGACCTATCCGCTCGAGGTGGTCCAGGCCGCGCGCTGGTCGAGGTCGCACCCCAACCTGAGAGGCCAGGACGCGGTGAAGGCAGTCGAGCAGATGGATTGGGACCCCAGCGTCAAATCGCTGGTGGCGTTTCCTCAAGTCCTGTACATGATGGACGAGAAAATCGACTGGACGCAGCGGCTGGGCGAAGTGTTCCTGGCGTACGAGCCGCAGGTGATGGACACGGTTCAAGGCCTGCGGCACAGGGCGGCGGCGGCGGGCAACCTCGGGTCCGGCGACCAAGTGCGGGTAATGCAGCAAGGCCAGACCATCATCATCGAGCCCGCCAATCCGCAGCTCGTCTATGTCCCGTACTACAACCCGACCGTCATCTACGGGCCATGGTGGTGGCCGGCCTACCCGCCCGTCAATTGGGGGCCTCCGCCCGGATATTACTTCGCGCCCGCGTTCGGGCCGGGCTTCATATGGGGCAGCGGTATCGTGATCTCGGCGGGTTTCTTTTTCGGACATTTCAATTGGCACCATCGCCACGTGACCGTCGTCCATCAGCATGTGCTCGTGACCCGCCAGGCGACGGCCCATGATCATCATACGAATATCACGTCGAAATTCAGCCGCGTAGCCTGGCGCCATGATCCGGGACATCGGAAAGGCGTCCCCTACCGGCATGCGGCGTTACGCGAGCAGTTCGGCGGTCCCAGGACGCCCGTGGCCGGCGCGCGGCAGGACTTTCACCGGCAAGAATCAGCCCCGGCCGTCCACCAGAGCGAGAGAGAGCGCTCCGCGGACTTTCGTGGGGGAAGCGCGGATGGGCGTAGAGCTGCCGTCGCCACTCAGGACGGGCGTGAAACCGTACCCAACCGTGCCGCGACGCAAGACAACGACAGGCGTGCGGGTCCCCGCGCGGGTCGTCCGGATGAACGCCGTGGAGCAATTGCCAATCCAGAGGCGCGTGGATCGCAGCTTGAACGCCCTGTGGCGCAAGGCAATGACGCGCGTTCGGATCCGCGCAGGGATGCCCGCCTCAACGCGCGTAGCGTCCCGCCTCAACCGGCAGTCATAACACCCGCCCGCCCCCAGGCGCGTAGCGTTGACCCTCAACCGGCGGTC
>JAHFRO010000283.1 GCA_023266245.1 Betaproteobacteria bacterium
TCGATGCGCAATTACGTGGATCGCTACTTCGGTAAAGAGCCGGTGCGCGAGGGCAAAGTGGCCAAGTTGTTCGAAGCGATTCAGCGAATCGGCCGCACCTACCAGTCGGAAGCGAACATCAGCCTGTCACTGAGGATGCTCGCGGTGCCCAATCTCTCCGTCCGCCTGCGCGGCGGCCTGTATCAGGACTTTTTTTCAGCCGCCGTGCATCACCTGGAAAAACTTCTCAGAAAAACGCAGTCCACGATCACATTGCGTATCGAGGCGCTGCGCGAACAGGAGCTTCCGCATCTGAACCGGCTGCTCGCGCGCCTTGCCCGCCATGGCGACCGCGTGTCTATCGTGCTGAGCGAGGGAATGCGCGAAATTATACCCATCGACTCCTCGGTGTTTAATCTCGTGCTGGGAGAAAACGCCGATTGACCGGCATCACCACAACGGAAACGACCTTGGGCGCAATCATGGAAAAAGCCGCACCCATCGAACTCGTGTGTCCGGCGGGCAACCTCCCCTCGCTTCAGGCGGCTGTGGACAATGGCGCCGACTGCGTCTATATCGGTTTGCGCGACAACACCAACGCCCGCAACTTCAGCGGCCTTAATTTCGACCTCGCCGCCGCGCGCGACGGGCTGCACTACGCGCATCGCAAAGGCACCAAGGTATTGCTCGCGATCAATACCTATCCGCAACCCGCGACCTGGCAGCGTTGGACCCAAGCCGTCGATATCGCCGCCGAGTTTGGCTTTGACGCCATCATCGTCGCTGATCCGGGGCTCATGCGCTACGCCGCGACCGCGCATCCGCAGCTGCGTCTGCATCTCTCGGTGCAGGGCTCGGCAACCAACTACGAGGCTATCAATTTCTACCGCCGGCATTTCAACGTACGCCGGGCGGTGCTGCCGCGCGTGCTGTCGGTGGCGCAGGTCGAGGAGGTCATCAGAAACACGCCGGTCGAGATCGAAGTGTTCGGCTTCGGCAGCCTGTGCGTGATGGTCGAAGGCCGCTGTGCGCTCTCCTCCTACGTGACCGGAGAGTCCCCCAACATGACGGGCGTGTGCTCGCCGGCTAAGGCGGTGCGGTGGGAACAGAAGGCGGACGGTCTCGAAGTGCGCTTGAATGGCATTCTGATCGACAAGTACGGCGCGCACGAGAACGCGGCCTACCCGACGCTGTGCAAGGGACGCTTCACTGCGGGGGAAGACACTTATTATGCGATTGAAGAACCCGCGAGCCTCAATGCACTCGAGTTGTTGCCGGAACTCGCGCGCATCGGCGTCATCGCGGTCAAGATCGAGGGCCGCCAGCGCAGCCCCGCCTATGTCGCCGCGGTCACCCGCGTGTGGCGGCAGGCGCTCGACACCTGCATGCGGAATACCAACGGCTACGCGGTGCAGCCACACTGGGCCGCGGAACTGGGCCGGATGTCCGAGGGACAGAACCACACGCTCGGCGCCTATCACCGTCCCTGGAAATGAAACGCCCCCGCCGGAAACCCTCGTGAAACTCACACTGGGACCGTTGCTTTACTACTGGCCGCGCCAATCGGTCATAAGGTTCTACGAGGAGATCGCCGGCGCCGCCGTTGACACCGTGTACCTCGGCGAAGTGGTCTGCTCGCGCCGTCATGAACTGCGCCTGCCCGACTGGCTGGACCTTGCCGCGGCGCTGGAGGACGCGGGCAAGGAGGTGGTGCTGTCTACCCAGGCGCTGATCGAATCCGAGTCGGACCTCAAAACCCTGCGCCGCATCACCGGCAACGGC
Organism: Betaproteobacteria bacterium; assembly: GCA_023266245.1. Lineage (GTDB taxonomy): Bacteria > Pseudomonadota > Gammaproteobacteria > Burkholderiales > SG8-41 > SG8-41. The sequence goes on from JAHFRO010000283.1 coordinate 1,762, forward strand.
CGCTTTCTTGTCGAAGCCAACGACATGGGCGCAGTGCACCTGCTGTCGGACATGACGCCGTTCGTCGCCGGCCCGCATCTCAACGTTTACAACCCGCACACCCTCGCTCTGCTCGCCGAGCTCGGCGCCCGGCGCTGGGTGATGCCCGTGGAAATGCCGCGCCACATGCTGCGGGAGATGCAGCGTGCCAGGCCGGACGGAGTGGCGACCGAGGTGTTCGCCTTCGGCAGGTTGCCGCTCGCGTTTTCCGCGCGTTGTTTCACCGCCCGCCGCAACAACCTGCCGAAAGACGACTGCCAGTTCAGCTGCATCGAGCACCCCGATGGGCTCGTCCTCGACACTCGCGAGGGCCGGCCGTTCCTGGTGCTGAACGGGATCCAGACCCAGTCCGCCCAGGTCTACAGCCTGATCGCAGAGCTCGATGTCCTCGCCAAGCTCGGCGTGGATGCGGTGCGCATCAGTCCGCAATCGCGCCAGACGCCGGAAATCATCGCGCTGTTCCGCCAATGCGCGAGCGGCGCGCTCGGGGCCGCTGAAGCCGCGCGCGAGCTCGAGCAGATGGCGCCGGGCGCGCTGTGCGACGGCTACTGGCACGCCTTGCCCGGCCTGACGCTGCTCGGGAAAAGCGCGTGACGCCGTGACCGGGAGCGGCCAGGCGATATGCAACTACCGTCCTTCCCCCGTGCGTTGAGCGCGCTGCTCGCGCGGCTGCCTCAGTATCCGCCGGCGGTCGCGGCGGCGATCGCGCTCAACCTGTCGCTTGGTGAAATTGTGAGCGGTACTAATCTCCCCGCCGCCTGCGGCAAGGTCGTCGCCATCTCCGTGCGCGATATCGGGCTGTGCCTGAGGTTCGCGATCGAGCGCGACGGTATAGTCGCCTGCGGTAACGCGCGCCCGGATGTCACGATCAGCGCCACCGTGAACGATTTCTTGGCGCTCGCGCTGCGCCGGGAGGACCCGGATACGCTGTTCTTCAGCCGCCACCTCACCATTGAAGGCGACACCGAGCTTGGCTTGCTGTTGAAGAACACGCTCGACGCGCTCGGCCCGGCCGCGCTCGAATTGAAACTGCCGACACCCGCCCGGCTGCTGAACGCGCTGCGACTGCAATTTCGCCTCCGGCTGTGAGGGAAA
>JAHFRO010000284.1 GCA_023266245.1 Betaproteobacteria bacterium
CGGCCACTAGGGCACGGCCCGCCTCCGGGGGAGACAGAGTCGTTTAGATCTGGCTCGCGAGCGCGTACACGCGATCGAGGAAAGCTGCGACGTCGACGTTTGAGAAGTCCTCGGGCAGTTGCGGGCTCAGTTCCTGTACGGTCTGATAACAAGACATGGCAATCACTCCTATCGCTGGATTCCAGTTCACGCACAACAGTTCTTCGTCGTAGCGGCGGTGCTCGGTACGCTTCACCGCTTTCGCTTTCCGGTATTCGTCCAGGTAAATGACCATGACATTCTCCACATTCATCATTTCGTTCCTGCCCCAGTCTCTGCAGATTCCATGCCAGCTATCCTGATCCGCCAAGGACGTTCATTAATCTATTGTTTTAACAAGAGTTTTCATATTTATTCGGCGTATGGAATGCCAACTGTTACTCACCCTGGAGCGCGTCGGCGGATGGACAACGGTCGGCGCACCCGACGACCCGCTATCGAAATCTCGACGGCGCGTTTGCCGCGACTGTGAAATACCTCACGTGCTATGGTTCGCCGGGGGCATGCTGTTCGTCGCGCTCGCGCTGCGCGCGCCGCGCCGCCCGGCCCCGGGATGAAACCAGTTTGACACCAAGCAGAAGTACCAGGAGATCGACGGCACCGCGCCGCGCGGCGAGTACCAGTGGCGCGCGATGAAGGGAGCGTAGCCCCGTGAATTCCGCCGCCCGGCCCGCGCCGCCGGCGCTGCCGGTCACCTACGACGACGTGGCGGCGGCGGCGCGCATGCTGGCGGGCCGCTGTCACCGCACGCCGGTAATGACTTCGCGCACGGTGGACGAGCGCTGCGGTGCGAGCGTGTTCTTCAAGTGCGAGAACCTGCAGCGCGGCGGCGCCTTCAAGTTCCGCGGCGCCTACAACGCGCTGACACGCCTGCCGGCGGAGCAGAAACGGCGCGGCATCGTGGCCTATTCCTCGGGCAATCACGCCCAAGCGGTGGCGCTGGCGGGGCATCTGCTGCGGATACCGGTGCTGGTCGTCATGCCGCAGGATGCGCCCGCGATCAAGGTCGAGGCGACGCGCGGTTACAGTGCTGAAATCTTGTTCTATGACCGCAGCCGCGACTCGCGCGAGGCGATCGCCGAGCGGCTGGCACAGCAGCGGGGGCTGGCGGTGATCCCCTCATTCGATCATCCCCATGTCGTGGCCGGGCAGGGCACGGCGGCGAAAGAACTGATCGAGGACACCGGTCCCCTTGACTTCCTGTTCGTGCCGTGCGGCGGCGGGGGCCTGATTTCGGGCTGCGCCATCGCCGCCAGCCAGCTGTCGCCGGGCATCAAGGTGGTTGGCGTCGAGCCGGCGGCCGGTGACGATGCGACGCGCTCGTTTCATACCAGGACCTTGCACGTTGTGGAGCATCCCGACACCATCGCCGACGGCGCGCGCACCACATCGCTCGGCAAGATCACCTTTCCGCTGGTGCTGCACTATGTGAGCGACATGGTGACGGTCACGGATGAGGAGTTGCTGCGCGCGATGTTCTTCATCTGGGAGCGCATGAAGCTCGTGGTCGAGCCCACCGGCGCGCTCGGCGCCGCGGGGCTCTTCGAGGGCAAGGTGGACGCGCGCGGCGCGCGCATCGGGGTGATCCTCTCCGGCGGCAATGCCGATTTCAGGCAACTCGCCCGTTTACTGTGAGCGGTGCCCCGGATGCAGTACACCGCCGGGCGCCTTGATCGTTGATAGCTCCATGCTGCTCCACGCCGGCACGATATTCCTCAGCGCTTTCCTGCTGTTTCTGGTCCAGCCCGTCATCGCCAAGCAGATCCTGCCCTGGTTCGGCGGCGCGGCGGCGGTCTGGGCGACCTGCTTGGTGTTCTTCCAGTCGGTGTTGCTGTTCGGTTACGCCTATGCCGACTGGACGACGCGCTTTCTTGCCCCGCGCCGCCAGGCGTGGCTGCATCTCACGCTGCTCGCCGCGAGCCTGCTCACGCTGCCGATCATTCCGGAGGCCCACTGGAAGCCGGGCGAAGCCGGCGGCGAGCCCACGCTGCTGATACTCGGGCTGCTCGGCGCCACCATCGGACTGGCCTATTTCCTGCTTTCCACCACGAGCCCCTTGGTGCAGGCGTGGTTCTGGCAGCGCTTCCGGCACGTGGTGCCGTACCGCCTGTTTGCGCTGTCGAACTTCGCATCTCTGCTGGCGCTGCTGTCGTACCCGGTGCTGGTCGAGCCGTTTCTGCCGCTCGCCGCACAATCGTGGGTATGGTCCGGTGCCTACGCCGTGTTCGCGGTCCTGTGCGCGGCAACCGCGCTGGTGAGCACCCGCGGCGCAGCCGCAGCCACGGCGCCCGCGGCTGCGGCGAATCCCGCTGAGAATGCGCCCTCGTTCGGCGACCGTCTGCTGTGGATCGCGCTCTCGGCGATGGGCTCGTGCCTGCTGCTCGCGATTACCAATCACCTGACGCAGAACATCGCCTCGATACCGTTCCTCTGGGTGGTGCCGCTCTCGCTCTACCTTGTCACCTTCATCCTGTGCTTCGACCATCCGCGCTGGTACCGCCGCGGCGTGTTCCTGGCGCTGGCGGCGCTGCTGCTGCCGGCGATGGCGTGGTACAGCGACTCGCTCGAGTGGTGGACCGCAGCGCCGCTCTACACGGCGGGGTTATTCGTGTGCTGCATGTTCTGCCACGGCGAGCTCACCATGCTCAAACCCGGGCCGCAGCATCTGACGACGTTCTACCTGATGATAGCGGTCGGCGGGGCGATCGGCGCGCTGCTGGTCGGCATCGCCGCCCCCAACCTGCTGTCGGGCTATTACGAACTGGGGGTCGCTCTCACCGCGTGCGCGTTGCTGCTGTTCTATCGCACGCTCACCGGCCGCTGGTGGCTCGCCGGGGGCGCGCTTGCGGT
>JAHFRO010000100.1 GCA_023266245.1 Betaproteobacteria bacterium
ATCAGCGGGCGCGCGAGCTCCACCGCGTGGGTGAGGGGAAGCGCCTGCGCCACCGCCTGGAACGGCGCGGGAAGCTGGGAGAGAGGGAAGAACACGCCGCACGTGAGCATCATCGGCGTGATGGCGAGCGTGAAGTAGTACATGAAGAAATCGTAGCTCGGGCTGAGCGCCGTCATGATGAGCCCCATGCCGGCGAAGGCGAGACCGGTGAGGAACACCAATGGAATCACCCACAGCGCGAGCAGCGACTGCGTGAGCCCCAGCGCCCACGCAACGAGCAGCACCGCCATGCCCGAGAGGAAGCTCTTGCTCGCCGCCCACACCGCCTCCCCGAGCAGCACGTCATCCAGCGTCACCGGCGCGTTCATGATCGCGTCCCACGTCTTCTGTACGTGCATGCGCGAAAAACCCGAGTACATCGCCTCGAAGGTGGCGCTCATCATGGTGCTCGAGCACACCGTGCCGGCGGCGAGAAAGGCGATGTAGGACAGGCCGCCCACTTCCGGCAGCATGGCGCCGAGCCCGTAGCCCAGCCCCAGCATGTAGAGCATGGGATCGGCGAGGTTGCCGAGCATGGAGGGGATGGCGAGCTTGCGCCACACCAGGGAATTGCGCCGCCAGACGTAGAGGTGGCGCAGGCTGATTTCCGGCAGGGACAACTGTTTTGCGGTCATGACAGACCCTCGTTTCTATTGATCAAGAAGTGATTCGTGAATCGTGATTCGTGATTCGAGAAGGCGGGCGGGCTGTTGTAATCGATTCACGACTCACGAGTCACGACTCACGCCTTTCTAATCTCTTAATTCGCGGCCGGTGAGCTTGAGGAACACGTCTTCCAGGTTCGCCGGCCGGTGCAGATAGCGCACGTCTGCGCGCCGGTCGAGGTGGTGCACGAGCGGATCGGCGTCGTGCGCGTAGCAGAACACGGTCTCACCCGCCTGCTCGCAGCGCTCGCTGTGGCTTGCACCGAACTCGCGCGCCCAGCGCTCGGCGCCGTCGCCGTAGACCTCGACCACCTGCGGCTCGATGTGGCGCGCGATCAGCTCGCGCGGCGCGCCGCCCGCGATCATGCGCCCGCGGTCCATGATGGCGAGCCGGCGGCACAGCCGCTCCGCCTCGTCCATGAAGTGCGTGGTGAGAAAGATCGTCTTGCCCTGATTGAGCAGCTGGCGCAGCCGCTCCCAGATCAGGTGGCGCGCCTGCGGGTCGAGTCCGGTGGTGGGCTCGTCGAGGAAGATCAGGTCCGGATCGTTCACCAGCGCGCGCGCCAGCGTGAGCCTGCGCTTCATTCCGCCGGAGAGCGTCTGGATGCGCGAGTCCGCGCGCGCGCCTAGCCCCGCGAACTCCAGCAAAGCGGGAATGCGGCTGCGAATCTCCGCGTCGCTCATGCCGAAATAACGGCCGTACACGAGCAGGTTTTCGACCACCGTGAAGTCGGGATCGAGGTTGTCCGCCTGCGGCACGACGCCGATGCGCCGGCGCGCTTCGCGCGCCCTCAACGGCACCGGCAGCCCGAACACCTCGATCGCGCCGCCGTCGGGGTCTATCAGCCCCAGGCACAACCGCAGCGTGGTGGTTTTTCCCGCGCCGTTGGGGCCGAGCAGGCCGAAACACTCGCCGGACTGGAGTTCGAGGTCGATGCCGGCCACCACCTCGTGGTCGCCGTAAGACTTGCGCAGATTGGAGACTCGCAGTTGCTGCACTACGGACGAAAATGACGCGTGACGATCTGGGAAAGCAGATTGAGCCTGCCGTGGAAAAAGTGCTCGCCGCCGGGGACGACGATAACGGGCAGGTTCTGCGGGCGCGCCCAGTCGAGCACCGCTGCAAGAGGCACCACGTCGTCGTGTTCGCCGTGGATCACCAGCGTGTCGGGCGGGACGGCCTCCGCCGCAAAGCGGTTGACGGCGGGGCCCACCAGCACCATGCGCTGCGCGGCAAGTCGTTTGGCGACGCGCGTCTGCACGAAACTGCCGAAGGAGAAGCCCGCCAGCACCAGCGGCAGCTCGCCGAACTGCCGCTTGGCGTGCGCGGCGACGGCAAGCAGGTCCTCGGTTTCGCCGCGGCCCTCGTCGTGTTCGCCTTCGGAGGCGCCGACGCCGCGGAAATTGGGCCGGATCGTTATGTAGCCCAGCGCAAAGAAAGTCTTGGCAAGCGTTGTCACGACCTTGTTGTCCTTGGTCCCGCCCTGCAGCGCGTTGGGATGCGCGATCAGCGCGATGCCGCGGCGGGTTCCGCCGGGATCGTTGATGTCGGTTTCGATTTTCCCTGCAGGCCCCGCGATCATGACGCGCGCGAGCGTCGAGGGGCGCATGGTTCGGACTTCAGCGATGGACATAATCTGAAAGGCGTGACTCGTGACTGGTGACTAGTTTACGACTCACGACTCACGGCACTAGATGCGCAGGCGCTCGACGATGCGACCGTTTACGAGATGCTCGCGGATGATCTCGTCGATGTCTTCCCGGACCACGTAGGTGTACCAGACCGCCTCAGGGTAGACCACCATCACCGGCCCCTCTTTGCAGCGGTCGAGGCACCCCGACTGGTTGATGCGGATCTTGCCCGGCCCGGAGAGCATGAGCGCCTTGATGCGGTCCTTGGCGTACTCGCGCATCTTCCGCGAGTCGTGGTTGTTGCAGCACTGCTCGCCTTCCTGGCGTTGGTTGCAGCAGAAAAACACGTGTCGTTCGTAGTAACTCATAACATTTTAGGGCGCTGATCGAATTGAGCGGCGCTGCCAGCAGCGGCGTCCGCTCGAATTCGGAGTGACACGGAAATTCGCCGCGAAGGTAATAACTGCAATTATATCGGATTGCGGCGTATCGTCCGGCGCGAGTCACGTGCGTCGGCTAATGCACGCAGCCGGTCACGCAACAGACCGGGACAGTCTCGGCTTGGTCGCATCCCGTTCCTCGAATCGGGTTAACATGGGCCGATTATAGACGCACGATCATGAGCACCGACACCGCGGCGAGCAGCGTCGCCGCGATCACCGAGTACCATCAGCGCAGCAAGCACCATCTTCAGCGCTATGCGCCAGGGCCGGGAGGACTCGACTGGGCGAACCAGCCCGATCCGTTTCGCGTGTTCGAGGCGGCGCCGAAGGTGCGGCTGCCGCTCACGGCCGATGCGCTCACCGTGTCCTACGCCGCGGTAAGCCGCGGCCGCTACCGCACGCCGGCAGCACTCGATCTCGACGCCATCGCCGCGCTGTTCGAGCTCTCGCTCGGCATCTCCGCGTGGAAATCGTTCGGCGCTTCGCGCTGGGCGCTGCGCTGCAATCCCTCGAGCGGCAACCTGCATCCCACCGAAGGCTACCTGGTGTGCCCTGACCTGCCGGATCTCAAGGCCGGCGTCTATCACTATGTGAGCCGCGATCACCAGTTCGAGCGCCGCGCGCTCGCCGGGCCGCGGTTCGCGCGGGCGTTTCCGGCGGGCGGCGTCATCGTGGGACTCACGAGCATCCACTGGCGCGAAGCGTGGAAGTACGGCATGCGCGCCTACCGCTATGGCCAGCACGACTGCGGGCACGCAATAGCCGCGGTGGCCTATGCCGCCGCATGCCTGGGCTGGCAGACGCGCATGCTGGGAGAATGGGGCGACGCCGATATCGCGGCGCTGCTCGGGCAGGACCGCGAGGCGGATTTCCTGGGCGCCGAGCGCGAGGAGACTGAGATCCTGCTATGGGTCGGCGGCGATAACGCCGCTCCCCCGCCCGACGCCCTGCTCGCCGCGATGCGGGAGGCGCAGTGGCTCGGACGCGCCAACCGCCTCAGCCCCGAGCATGTCGAATGGCGCGACATAGACCGCGTGCTCGCCGCGGCGGTGAAGCCGCGCACGGAAGCGCAGCCCCTGCGACCGCATCCGGAACTGCCGCCGCTCGCGGAGCCGCTTCTGGATCTCCCCGCGGCGACGCTCATCCGTCAGCGGCGCAGTGCAACGGATTTCGACGGCGTCACTAGCATTAGCGCGGTCGCGTTCTACACCATGCTCGATGCGCTGCTGCCGCGGCCGCGCTTCGCGCCCTGGAATGTATGGGCGGAAACACCATGGGTGCATCCGGCGCTGTGCGTGCATCGCGTCGTCGGGCTTGCTCCCGGACTGTACGTGCTGGTGCGGAACGCGCGAGCGCTGGATCCGCTCAGGCAGGGCCTGCGGCGCGAATGGTTATGGCAGCGTGTGCCGGACTGCCCGGCTCACATCCCGCTTTATCTTTTGATTCCCTACGATCTGCGGGAGGCGGCGCGGCTTATCTCGTGCCACCAGGCTATCGCCGCAGATTCGTGCTTCGCGCTCGGGTTTCTCACCGAGTTCGACGCGCCGCTCGGGGAGGCGACGTGGCAGTACCGGCGGCTGTTCTGGGAGACCGGCGTGTTGGGGCAGGCGCTCTACCTTGAAGCCGAAGCCGCCGGCGTGCGCGCGACCGGGATGGGCTGCTTTTTCGACGACGAGATGCATGCACTGCTCGGGCTGGAAAGCACTGCGTTCCAGTCGCTCTATCACTTCACGGTCGGCGGCGCGGTGGAGGACCCGCGGCTCACGACGCTTCCGCCTTACGCGCACCTAGCGCGTAGAGGAGAAAGCTGACGGCGAGCAGCGGCCACAGCTCCGACAGCGCCCGGATGATGCCGCTGAAGCTCAGGTAGTGACGGTGTCCGCCCGCAAGCAACTGCGGCGGCACGCTCTGGTAGGGGTTGTCCGGCGCGAGGTTGATCGCGGCGGTGGCGGCAAGGATGCACAGTCCGGCCAGCATCAATTTCACGGGCCGCGGCAGTCGTAGCGCCCCGTAGAGCAGGATCCAGCCGGCAAGCAGTCCGAACGACACGCCGGGCGTCAGCCAGCCGAGCGGCGCGGCGGCCTTGATGAGCGCAGCGGCGGCAAACAGCTTGATGACGAGCGCGGCGCCGATCACCGATCCGACCACCAGCATGGGGCGCACCGCCTCGCGCATCAGCGCCGAGACCAGCAGCCCCAATCCGAGCAGGTTGAGCAGCACCACCGCGGCTTCCCCCGAAAGCGCGAGCTGCGGGGTGTGCTTGAAGTAAGCCGGAAGATCGAGCGTCGCGCGCACGTAACCGGTGCCGAAGAGCTGCGCGGTGGGATGGAACTGCGTGAGCAGCCACAGGCACACGATCACCAGCCCGACGTCAGCCGCCATGCCTTCCAGGAACAGGTGGTGCCGCACGGCGTGGAGCTTGCCGCCGAGGATCCGCGTGGGCGCGAACAGCGGCGCGGCCATGGCGCCGATCAGCGCGCCGAGGCCGTTGGTGAGCAGGTCCACGTTGGAAGCGATACGCGCCGGCAAGAACATCTGCGCCGCCTCCATCGCGAGGCTTACCAGCGCTGCGGCGAGGGTGGCGGCGAGCACACCGCGTCCCGGGCCGTAACGCGCGCCGCCGCCGATCGAAAGCAGAAAGCCGAGCGGGGCATAGGCCGCGAGATTCACCACGATATCCTCGAGCGTGATGTAGCGCGGCCACGGCGCGGTGAGGAAGCGCAGGATTTCCTCCGGCGGCACGCGCCAGTCGCGGAACGGCTGCAAGCTGGCATAGAAAATGACGAGCAGGTAAGCTAGCGCGAGTATCCACGCCAGGCGCACGCTGTGCGGCGAGAAGCCTCCGCCCCGCGCTTCAGAGAGCATGTCGGTTCCGCTTTCTGTGCGGCTCATCGTGAGCTTGCTGAGGCGGATTGAGGCGCGCCCGCTCGCGGGCGTCGCCCTCGAATTCGCCGCGGGACGCCGGCAACCAGTGCAAGCCGGTCCCGGGCCGGAATAGATGATCTGACACCGTATGCAATTTTATGACATCTTCAATGGCGACGCCGACGGCATCTGCGCGCTGCAGCAGCTCAGGCTCGAAGAGCCGCGCGCGAGCCTGCTGGTGACCGGCGTCAAGCGCGATATCCGGCTGCTCGAACGCGTCACCGCTCGCGCCGGAGACGAGCTCACCGTGCTCGACATCTCGCTCAAGGCCAACGCCGGCGATCTCAGGCGGTTGCTCGAGTGCGGCGCGCGCTGCCGCTATTTCGACCATCACGCGGCGGGCGACATTCCGCAACACGCGAACCTGAAGGCGTTCATCGACACCGCGCCGGACACCTGCACCAGCCTGATCGTGGACCGTTATCTTAACGGCCGCCAGCGCCTGTGGGCGGTGGTCGCGGCGTTCGGCGACAACTTGATCGAGTCCGCGCTGCGCGCCGCCGCGCCGCTCCGGCTCGACGAGGGCGACGTCATGCGGATGCGCCAGCTCGGCGATGCGCTCAACTACAACGCCTACGGCGAAATCGTGGACGACCTGCACTACCATCCGGCTGACCTGTTCGAGACGCTGCGCCGCTACCGTGATCCGCGCGACTTCATCAACGGCGAGCCGGTGTTCGAGGTGCTGAGGAACGCGCTCGCCGATGATCTGGAGCGCGCGGAGGCGCACGCCCCCGAGTTCGAGCGCGGGAAATGCGCGCTCTACATCCTGCCGGACACGGCGTGGAGCCGGCGCATCCACGGCTTCTTCGGCAACCAGCTCGCGCGGGGGCGCCCGGAGCGCGCGCACGCTCTGCTGGTAAGACAGGGCGGTGGCTTTACGGTCAGCGTGCGGGCGCCGCTCGAGCAGCCTTACGGCGCGGACGCGCTGTGCGCGCGGTTCGAAACCGGCGGGGGAAGGAAGGCGGCGGCCGGGATCAACCTGCTGCCGGAATCGGAGTTGAAGCGCTTCATCGCAGAGTTCGAGCAGGCGTTCACAGTGTGAAACCCCCACCTCTCACCGCCAAGGACGCCAAGGAAAACTAGGCAGACCAACTCTCACCGCAGAGGACGCGGAGGACGCTAAGGAAAATCAAGAACAATACAGCCGCAGATAAACGCAGATAAACGCGGATAGAACTCAAGAATCCTTCTGCCTTCATCCTTCCGCCTTCTGCCTTGTCTCTTGTCGCCGCCGATGAACGCCGATATACGCCGAGATAGAGGCAGCGGAAACCAGTGCAACCGCGTAACCCATTCCTCCGGAGTTCTTTGTCACCTATCCTCGACCGGTCATGCAACCGCTTGTTAGAGCCCGCGTCATTTACCCGCCAACTCTTCGTTAACTTCCGCTAGCTCAAACCAGTTGGGATCAAGGTCGCCTCCAACCCAGGCCACCATGTCCTCGTGTTCCGGATGAAAGGGATCCTGTATGGCTTTCAGCAACTCCGCGTAGCCGACTGGGCCTCCGCAGTCCTCGGGCGGGCAAGCGCGCGCTCCTCCAATGCACCTTGGAACTCTCACCCCCGACGCCACGGAAAGCACCTTTTCTAGAGTGATCTTGTGTACCCAGCTGTCGCCAAAATCGTACTCGTAAACCATCGAGTCCTTGTGTTTGACAAGCACTCGGTCGAGCCGCACCCGAGCCTCGTTTCGGGTTGAGTTGGGGTATTCAGAATGCGGGATCCCGTAGCTTTGGCCCCGCACCTTGAACTCGTGAAGGTGCGAATCCGTCCACCCGAACGCGATCTGCAGGATATCGTGGAACTTTCTCAGGGAGATTGAGCTTGGCACGAGGAGCCGGCGCCAAACCGGCGGCCTCACCTCGGTGAGCGTCGCCTTCACCTGGTAAATGACAGATTCGGAGGGCTTATGCATAGTGCGAACCGGCGGGCTCTAACGCATTGGTGAACGGCGGGCCGCGATGGCCTTTAATGTCCCCACTGTGCTTGCGGCCCGTCCGTTCGACCTGGAGTTAGGCCGAGGATTCTCCTGGCCGTCGGTTCCGATGCCCGCAATAGGCTTTCGTCCTTGGACGATAATAGCTCTGAAAGTAACGCAGCGCGCCTCCTATTTAATAGGCGCCGCGCCGCTCCACTCACCAACTTCCACCTCAATGCCTTCGGGGCACCGAAATTTCACTTGGTGGGGGTCAACCGTGGTGCCGATGTTGTGCGCACCAGTGGTTTCGAGACGCCGACACGCTTCGTCCTCGGCCTCCACCGCGAACCCAATGTGCTCAAATCCAGGCCGGTGGCCTGCCAGGCGTAATGGCAAGATAGCGAGATTGATGGTGCCGTCTGAAAGGTCAATCGATCCGTTTTTGCGACGATAGGCGATCGTCATCCCGAATGCGTTGATAAAGAAGTTCGCCATCCCTTCAACGTCCGTTGCGCGAATGGCAATGTGGCGAATCTTTGCTACGCATGTCCCTTCTTGCTTGTCTCGTTCCATGGCCTTTCCTCCTATTCTCTCGAACTGTGATAAACATACTCTTTCGGTCTGACAATTCACTCCCCGCATGGGCAACACATCACCTACTGTGACA
>JAHFRO010000031.1:0-1634 GCA_023266245.1 Betaproteobacteria bacterium
TTTGTACCATCAAAGGAGGATTCAAATGTTTATCCAACGCATTTTGTCGTGTAGTGCGATGCTGCTGCTTGCCGCGCTCGCCGCGGGTCCGGCGGCGGCGTGGGAACCGAGCAAACCGGTCGAGTTCGTGGTGCCGGCCGGTACCGGCGGCGGCGCCGACCAGATGGCGCGGCTGACGCAGGGCATCGTCTCGAAGCACAACCTGATGAAGCAGCCGCTGATCGTGGTCAACAAGTCGGGCGGCGCCGGCGCCGAAGGCTTTCTCGACGTCAAGGGCGCGAAGGGCGACTCCCACAAGATCATCATCACGCTGTCAAATCTGTTCACGACACCCCTGGCAACCGGTGTGCCGTTCAGCTATAAAGACCTGACCCCGGTGGCGATGCTGGCGCTCGACCAATTCGTGCTATGGGTGAATGCCGAGACACCTTACAAGACCGCCAAGGAGTACATCGAGGCGGTGAAGAAAGGTGGCCCCAACAAGTTCAAGATGGGGGGTACCGGATCGAAGCAGGAAGACCAGATCATCACCGTTGGTCTGGAGAAGGCTACCGGCACCAAGTTCATTTACATTCCGTTCAAGGGCGGCGGCGAGGTTGCAGTCCAGTTGGTCGGCAAGCACGTGGACTCGACCGTGAACAATCCGATCGAGGCGGTGGCGCAATGGCGCGCCGGCTCGCTGCGCCCGCTGTGCGTGTTTGACGAACAGCGCATGCCCTACAAAAACAAGGTGACCGAGACGATGTCCTGGTACGACATCCCGACCTGCAAGGAAGCGGGCGTGCCGATCGACTACCTGATGCTGCGCGGCATCTTCATGCCGGCCGGCGTGCCGCAGGACGTGGTGGATTTCTACGTCGAGCTGTTCAAGAAGGTGCGGGAGACGCCGGAGTGGAAGAAGTTCATGGAGGACGGCGCCTTTAACCAGAGCTTCATGGCTGGCAAGCAATACTCTGACTGGGTGGCAAAGGCCGAGACCCTGCACCGGCAACTGATGCAGGAAGCCGGTTTCCTCGCGACCAAATAACTAGAACAGGCGGGTGGCGGGCGCCATGCCCGCCTTCCCGTTCCTTCCTTGCGCGGGGCGCAAGATGGCGCTCGCGTTCGACGCCGTTACCGGAGCATAGATGGCGCACAACCAGGAATCGGGCCCTGCCAGCGTCCGCACGGTCGTCATAGACCTGGTCGTTGCGGTCGTGATCTTCGCGCTCGGCGCGCTGGTGGTCTACGACAGCTACCGGCTCGGCTCGAGCTGGGGCAGCGACGGCCCGCAAGCCGGCTATTTTCCCTTCTATATCGGCCTGTTGATCTGCATCACGAGTGCGGTGGTGTTCGCGCAGTCGCTCGCCAGGTGGAAGCGCGACACCAAGGCCTTCGTCGACAGCGGCCAGTTCAAGCAGGTTCTCATCATCCTGGTGCCCTCCACGGTCTACGTCCTGGGTGTGCAGTTGATCGGCATCTACGTGTCTTCGGCGGTGTTCATCGGGTTGTTCATGAAGCTCATGGGCAAGTACGGCTGGCTGCGCAGCACGGTGGTGGGTGTCGCCGTGAGCGTGATCGCTTTCATGCTGTTTGAGGTCTGGTTCAGGATCCCGCTGCCCAAGGGGCCGTTCGAGACCCTGATCGGCTACTAG
>JAHFRO010000031.1:1734-5827 GCA_023266245.1 Betaproteobacteria bacterium
ACTAGCTCGGAGCCGGAATGAGGGAAGGCGAAGTTGGAAGAACTTAACGCACTGTTCCACGGGTTCTCGGTCGCGCTGACGCCGTTCAACCTGGTGCTGATGATGGTCGGCATCATCCTCGGCGTTATCATCGGCGTGCTGCCCGGGCTGGGCGGGGCGAACGGCGTGGCAATCCTGCTGCCGCTCACCTTCACCATGTCGCCGACCTCCGCCATCATCATGCTCTCATGCATCTACTGGGGCGCATTGTTTGGCGGCGCGATTACCTCGATACTGTTCAACATCCCCGGCGAGCCATGGTCGGTAGCGACTACCTTCGACGGCTATCCGATGGCACAGCAGGGTCGCGCGGGCGAAGCGCTGACCGGCGCGTTCACTTCCTCGTTCGTGGGCGCGCTGGTCGCGGTCATCATGTTCACCTTCTTGGCGCCGCTGGTCGCCAGATTCGCGCTGCAGTTCGGGCCGCCGGAGTTCTTTTCGGTGTATCTGCTTACCTTCTGCAGCTTCGTCGGCACCGGCAAGGGCAATCCGTTCAAGATTATCGCGGCGATGATGCTGGGCTTCGGCATGGCGGCGGTCGGCATCGACATCGTGACCGGCCAGCTGCGGCTCATGTTCGGATTCACCGAACTGCTCTCCGGATTCCACTTCCTGGTCGCGGTGATCGGGCTGTTCGGCATCGGCGAGATTCTGCTGTCCATGGAGGAAGGCCTGTCATTCTCCGGGCAAACCGCGAAGATCAACATGAAGGTCGTGCTCGAGACCTGGGCCAAGCTGCCGCGCTACTGGGCGACCTCGATCCGGAGCTGCCTCATCGGCTGCTGGATGGGGATCATTCCGGGCGGTGCGACGCCGGCTTCCTTCATGAGCTACGGGGTGGCGCGCAAGATGTCGAAGAACGGCGACAAGTTCGGCTCCGGCCAGCTCGAGGGCGTGGTCGCGCCGGAGACCGCCGCCCATGCTGCCGGCACGTCGGCGCTGCTACCGATGATCACGCTCGGCATTCCGGGCTCGCCCACTGCCGCAGTGCTGCTTGGGGGGCTCTTGATCTGGGGCCTGCAGCCCGGGCCACTGCTATTCGTGGAAAAGCCCGATTTCGTCTGGGGGCTGATCGCGAGCATGTATCTGGGAAACATCGCGGGCCTCATCGTGGTGCTGACCACCGTGCCGTTGTTCGCCGCGATCCTGCGCGTCCCGTTCCCGATCATCGCGCCGGTGATCGTCGTGATCTGCGCCATCGGCGCCTACACCGTCAAGAACAACATGCTCGACGTGTGGCTGATGATGATGTTTGGCCTGGTCGGTTATGTGTTCAAGAAGCTCGATTACCCGCTCGCGCCGATGGTGCTGGCGCTGGTGCTGGGCGACATGGCCGAGAGCTCGTTCCGCCAGTCGATGCTGATCTCGCAGGGCAGTGCGGCCGTGTTCTGGTCGAACTGGCTCGTGGGTAGTCTCACCACGCTCGCGCTGGCTCTGCTGTTCTGGCCGCTCATTTCGGCGGGAATGGCGCGGCTGCGCGCGAAGAAGCCGGATCAGCTGCTGGAACAGCGGCCGATCGAGTAGCCGCCGGCACGCGCGGACCGGCCTATTGAAATTAAATCTTGCCGCGCCGCTTGAGCCGCGACAGGGTTTCGGGCGAGAGGTTGAGGTAGGAGGCGAGTTCCTTCTTCGGCAGGCGATCGGCGAGATCGGCATGTTTGCGCATGAAGCGCTGTACCCGGCCCGGGGCGTCGAGCAAGTGCAGCGTAATGGTGTGGGCCATGACTTCGCTCATCAGCTTCATGATCTCGAATTCGAAGGCGCTCTTGACTGCGGCGTGACGCTCCAGAAACTGCACCCATTGCTGCATCGAAAGCTTGGCGGCGCGCACCTTGGTGACGGCGCGGATCGAGTACGGTATCGGGGTCTTCAAGCGCCACGCGGCGTAACTGGTGTCGATGTCGCTCTCGGCGGCGAAGCGCAGAATCATCTCCTTACCCTGGGCGTTGGACACGACGCGCTTGAGGATCCCTTCGATGACGAAGTACTGCTCCATGGACCAATCGCCCTGGTGCTCGAGCGATTCGCCTTTGGGATAATCCACGATCTCGAGTAGCCGCTCGAGTTCCTGCCACTGCGCGGGGTTGAGGTGCTTGAGGATGAGGTTTTGCCGCAGCTGCAGCCTGATGATCTTCGCTTCGGGGTGATGATCGAGGGCAGGCATGGGGAGATTCGCTGCGGTGCGGCAGAACCCCGGGAACGACGTGGGATCGAGTATTACCTTATATTCTTGACCGCGGTCAAGGCCGCAGGTCAGGCTACTGCCTATATTTGAAACCCCTTCAAGACCTTACGAGACGAGACCCCTCGTTAAACACGCCAAGGAGAACGCCATGGGGACCGTGACTGAAAACCAGGTCGCAGCCACCGCCGCCGATACCCAGTTGATAACCGGCGGCCAGATCGTCGGCAAGATGCTCAAGCAGGAGGGCGTCGGGCACATTTTCACCATCTCGGGCGGCCACATCATTGATATCTATAACGGCTGCCTGGACGAGGGCATCAAGATCATAGACGTGCGCCACGAGCAGGTGGCAGCGCACGCTGCGGACGCGTACGCGCGCATCACCGGCATCGGTTGCGCGGTGGTGACCGCGGGGCCCGGCACCACCGACGCCGTGACCGGCGTCGCCAACGCGTTCCGTGCCGAAAGCCCGATGCTACTGATCGGCGGCGGCGGCCCGCTCAAGCAGTACAAGATGGGCGCGCTGCAGGACCTGGCGCACGTGCCGATGATGACGCCGATTACCAAGTTCGCTTCGACGGTGATGACGACCGAGCGCTGCGCCGAGATGATGGGTCAGGCGCTGCGCGAAATGCACAACGGCGCCCCGGGGCCGGGGTACCTCGAAATCCCCCACGACGTGGTGGACGGCAAGGTGGACGCCGCCAAGGTGCGTATCCCGAAGAACTTCCGCGTCAGGGGAGAGTTCATCGGCGACCCCAACGAGCTGGCGAAGGCGGCCGAGGCGATCGCCAGGGCGGAGCGCCCGGTCGCGCTGTTCGGCACGCAGGCGCGCGCCTGCCGCGCCCATGAAGCGATGGACCGCTTCGCGCGCCAGTTCAACATCCCGATCTACGTGAACGGTGCGGCGCGCGGCTCGCTGCCGCGGAACCACCCGTACAACTTCATGCCGTCGCGCGCCACCGCGTTCAACAACGCCGACGTGATCTTCCTCGCCGGCACGCCGCTCGACTTCCGCATGGGGTACGGCCGGCGCCTCAGCCCCAAGGCCACGATCATCATCCTCGACATGGACTACCGCAACGTCGGCTACAACCGCGACTTCGACATCGGCCTGGTCGGGAACGTCAAGGCGATCCTCGATGCGATGTGCGAGGCCTCGAAGGGCGATACGGAGCGCAAGCACGATCCCTTCATCAAGCTGCTGCGCGAGGAAGAGGAGAAGACCAGGAACAAGAACGATGCCATCATCAAGGCGAACGCGGTGCCGATCCATCCGATCCGGCTGGTCCACGAGATCAACGAGTTCCTGCTGGAGGACACGGTCTACATCGGCGACGGCGGCGACATCGTCACCTTCTCCGGGTCGGTGGTGAAGCCGCACAAGCCCGGCGGCTGGATGGATCCGGGGCCGCTCGGCACGCTCGGCGTGGGCAGCGGCTTCGCGCTCGCTTCCAAGCTGGTGCAGCCGGAGCGCGACGTGGTGGTGCTGTTCGGCGACGGCTCCTTCGGTCTTACCGGGTTCGACTTCGAGACGATGGTGCGCAACAAGCTGCCCTTTGTCGGCGTCATCGGCAACAACGCCTCGTGGAACCAGATCCGTTACGGCCAGGCGCGCAAGTATGGCAAGGAGCGCGGCGACGTCGCCAACGTGCTCGCCGACGTGCGCTTCGACAAGTTCGCCGAGGCGATGGGCGGCATCGGCATCCGCGTCACCGAGCCGGACAAGATCCGCCCCGCGCTGGAGAAGGCGCGCGAATCGGGCAAGCCGGCGCTGGTTGACGTCGTGATTGACCGCGAGGTGTATTCGAGCGGCACGATGAACCAGACCATGTACAAATAAAACCTTTCACCACAGAGGCACCGAGA
>JAHFRO010000031.1:5927-25203 GCA_023266245.1 Betaproteobacteria bacterium
AGGCGCGCGAATCGGGCAAGCCGGCGCTGGTTGACGTCGTGATTGACCGCGAGGTGTATTCGAGCGGCACGATGAACCAGACCATGTACAAATAAAACCTTTCACCACAGAGGCACCGAGACACGGAGGAAGACGAAATTTATCAACGCAAAGACGCAGATCACGCAGAGAAAACAAGCTTGCCCTTACTGTGCGACCTTCGCGCCTTTGCGATTCATGCTGTTTGAATTTCTCTTCTCTGTGCCTCTGTGTCTCTGTGGTAGATTTTGATTTCGAGGAGTGAGCAATGAGCAAGGCACTCTCAGGATTTCGCATACTCGACATGTCCCACGTGCAGGCCGGGCCGACCGCGACCCAGCTCATGGCCTGGCTCGGCGCGGACATAATCAAACTCGAGCCGCCTACCGGTGACATTACCCGCGGACAGCTGCGCGACGTGCCCAATGCCGACAGCCTCTACTTCACCATGCTCAACTGCAACAAGCGCTCGATCACCGTGAACATAAAGAGCCCGGACGGCAAGCAGGTGGTCACCGAGCTGATCAAGAAGTGCGACGTCGTGATGGAAAACTTCGGTCCCGGCGTGATCGAGCGGCTCGGGTTCCCGTGGGAAAAAGTCCGCGAGATCAACCCGCGCATCGTGATGGCTTCGATCAAGGGCTTCGGCTCGAGCGGCCCCTACGCCGATTTCAAGGCCTACGAGAACGTGGCGCAGGCGATGGGAGGGGCGATGAGCACGACCGGCGTGCTGGAAGGCCCGCCCTTCGTCACCGGTGCGCAGATCGGCGACACGGGCACGGGCCTGCACCTGGTGATCGGCATTCTGGCGGCGCTCCATCACCGCAACCAGACCGGCAAGGGGCAGTACGTCGAGGTGGCAATGCTGGATGGCGTGATGAATCTGTGCCGCGTGAAGTTTCGCGACCACCAGCGCCTGACGCGCGGCCCGCTGTCGGAGTACTCGGTGCCGACGGAGGGTTTCAAGGCGGTGCCGCGGGGCGGTAACGACTCCGGTGGCGGGCAGCTCGGCAACGCGATCAAATGCAAGCCCGGGGGCCTCGACGATTACCTCTACGTCGTGGTGCAGGAGGCGGTGTGGGACGCGCTCGCCAAGAAGGTTGGCGGCGAAAAGCTCGCCACCGATCCGCGTTTCGCCGCCGTCAGCGAGCGGCGCAAGAACCAGAACGAGATGTGGCGGATTCTCAACGAATTCGCGTCGAGCTACACCAAGCGCGAGCTGATGCAGATCCTGAACGAGCTCGAAGTGCCGTGCGGCCCGATCATGAGCACCGAGGACCTCGCCAACGACGAGCACGTGAAGCTGCGGCAGATGTGGGTTGAGCTGGATCACCCGCAGCGCGGCAAGTGGTACAACGTGGGCATGCCGATCAAGCTCTCCGACTCGCCGGCCGAGATCAGACGCTCGCCGCTGCTCGGAGAACACACCGACGAGATCCTGCGCGAAGTGCTGGGTTACGGTGACGAGCAGATCGGCAAGCTCAGAAGCGCCGGAGCATTCTCGGCGCCGCCAAAAGCCAGGGCGGCGTAGCCGCTCTGGCGGTGAGGAGTAAGGGGTGAGAAGCGAGGCGTTGCATCCCCTCGCTTCTCACGCCTCACCTGTTTCACAGAGAGAAGTACCATGAGAATTGCAATCATCGGCCAGCAAGATTTCGGCAAAGCGGTGCTGGAAGCGTTCCTTGCGCGTGGCGATGAGGTCGCCGGCGTGTTTTGCGCCCCGGAGAAACCCGGCGCCAAGGCCGATCCGCTGAGGGCTGCGGCGCAGGAAAAGGGGCTCCCGGTGTTCCAGTTCAAGTCGCTGCGCGGCCCCGAGGCGCACGAAGCGATGAAGGGCCTGAAAGCGGATCTCGGCATCATGGCTTACGTGCTGCAGTTTGCTCCCGACAGCCTCATCAAGATTCCGCGCCTGGGAACCATTCAGTACCATCCGTCACTGTTGCCCAAGTATCGCGGGCCCTCCTCGATCAACTGGCCGATCATCCGCGGCGATACCAGGACGGGATTGACCATCTTCCGTCCCACCGAAGGGCTCGACGAGGGGCCGGTGGTGCTGCAGAAGGAATGCAGCCTCGGTCCCGACGAGACGCTCGGCGACGTTTACTTCAACAAGCTCTTTCCCATGGGCGTTAAAACGATGCTGGAGGCGGCTGACTTGGTGTTTGCCGGCAAGCACAAGGAAACAGTGCAGGACGAGTCCCGGGCAAGCTACGAAGGCTGGTGCCGCGAAGCCGAAGCGCGGATCCACTGGGCGAGCCACATCGACTTCATCTACAACGTGATCCGCGGCTGCAATCCCGCCCCCGGCGCGTGGACCACCTTGAACGGCAAGAAGCTCTACCTCTACGACGCGCGCAAGCGTCTCTTCCACCGCTTTGCCGAGGTGGTTGGCAAGGTCGGCGAGGTCTCCGACGTCACCGAATCGAGCTTCAAGGTCACCGCGCAGGGTGGAATGATCGAGGTGCTGCGCGCGCGCGGCGAGGACGGCAAGAAACTTTCAGGCGGCGAGTTCGCGCGCGCCGCGGGGCTCACCGCCGGCACCATACTCGGCAACTAGGCTTCCCGGCGTTGCCATCGGCCGTGTAGCACGGCCGGTCGATTCGTGGCGTGGTGCAACACACCGCCGGCCACCTCTCTTTGATTCGGATGGTCATTTCTGGTGCGCGCCAAGGTGTTCGCGCGCTTGCTGCGACGGCGCCGCCGGCCACTGTAATTGCCTGTATTCACGCGAAGTTTTGCTCTCACTTTCCACAAAAAACAACTACTTTCCCGGCAAATATCGTAGAATTAATGAGTGAACGGCGTTAACTCACTGGAATAAAAATACAAACAGCAGCGATAGGGATGAAAAAACTCGATTTTTGGCGATCCGACTGGTTTCTCGGAGTGGTCGTGGTCATCGCGATCATCGTGTTCAACCTCGCCAGCGACCTCATTTCAAGCCTCGAACGCAAGGCCTACGACCTGGGCGTGCGCGCCACGTCCCGGGAACCTGCAAAGAACATCTCGATTATCGCGATCGACGAGGAGAGCCTCGACAAGATCGGACGCTGGCCGTGGTCGCGCGAGGTGCTGGCCAAGATGACCGACCAGCTCGCGGCGGCGAAAGCGAAGGTCATCGCCAATACGATCCTGCTGAGTGAGCCGCAGCTCGACCCCGGCTACCAGTATGTGTTGAAACTGCTCGAGATCGCCCAGAAGAACGCGCCACCCGCCGAGGGGGCCGCCGGGCCCGCCGACGGCGGGCCGATGAGGCAGTTCCTCGCCCTGCTCGAGGAGGCCGAACAGGACCTGAACACCGACCGCAAGCTCGCCGAGAGCTACACCAAAGCCGGCAATGTAGTGCAACCGATGCTGTTCACGATCGGCGAGCCGCGCGGCAAGCCGGACAAGCCCTTGCCCGCGTTCGCGCTGAAGAACGCGGTCGCGGCACCCAAGGGGGGCGGCGAGTTGATCGCGCTACCCACCGCGGCGGTCAAAATTCCGATCGATTCGGTCGGCGCGGCCGCAGCGGGCCTCGGCCACCTGAACGCCAACCCGGACGTGGACGGCGGCATCCGCACCGAGCCGCTGGTGGTGCAGTACTTCGATCAGTTCTTCCCCTCGATGTCGATGATGGTCGCGGCGAGGAGCCTCAACTTGACCCCGTCCGACATCAAGATCCAACCGAGGGAAAGCGTCTCTCTCGGCAAGCTGCGCATCGGCACCGACCCCGCGCTGCAGATGTACACCTATTTCTACAAGGACCGGGACAACAAGTCAGCGTTCCTCGCGGATTCGTTCTACGACGTCATGAGCGGCAAGATCCCGACGTCGAAGTACGCCGACAAGATCGTGCTGATCGGCCCAACCGCGGCGGGGCTGGGGGCGACGTCCGTGACGCCGGTGTCGCCGGCGATGCCGGGCGTCATGACGCTCGCGCATTCGGTCTCCTCGATCCTTTCGGAGCACTTCTTCGTCGCGCCGACGTGGGGATACTGGGTGGAACTGCTGGTGTTCCTGCTCATCGCCGCGTACCTGATCGCGGCGCTGCCGCGGCTCAACGCCGGGCAGGCCCTCGCGATCTCCGGCGGCATATTCATCGCGCTGCTTGCGGCGCACTTCATACTCATGACAACGAGCGGCATGTGGATTCAGCTCATGCTGCCCGCGACGCTGCTCGTGGTCGGGCACGGCGCCTTGGTGTCCAAGGGCTTCATTGTCACCGAGCGCGGCAAGGAAAAGCTCGACATCGAGTCCGCCCAGAGCAACCGCATGCTGGGGCTCGCCTACCAGGGGCAGGGACAACTCGACACTGCCTTCGACTGTTTCCGCAAGCTGCCGCTCGACGACAGTGTGGCGGACTTGCTCTACAACCTGGCGCTCGACTTCGAGCGCAAGCGCCAGTTCAACAAGGCGGAATCGGTGTTTCGCCACATCGCCGAACACAACCCCAAGTTCCGCGACCTCGAGCAGCGACTCTCCCGCGCCAAGGCGATGTCGGAGACGGTGATCCTGGGGGCGGGCGGGGGACATCCTGGCGGCACCCTGATTCTGGCGGGCGGCGGCGTGGAAAAGCCGATGCTCGGCCGCTACCAGGTGGAGAAGGAGCTCGGCAAGGGCGCGATGGGTGTCGTCTACCTCGGCAAGGATCCCAAGATCGGGCGCGTGGTGGCGATCAAGACCCTGGCGCTCTCCCAGGAGTTCGAGGCCGATGAGCTGCAGGATGTCAAGGAGCGCTTCTTCCGCGAGGCCGAGACCGCGGGACGCCTTGCGCACCCCAACATCGTCACCATTTACGATGCGGGCGATGAACACGATCTTGCCTACATTGCGATGGAGTTCCTGAAAGGCAAGGATCTGACGCCCTTCATCAAGCCCGACAACCTGCTGCCGCTCGAGAAAGCGCTCTCGATCATCGCACGCGTGTCGGATGCGCTTGCCTACGCCCATAAAAACAACGTCGTGCACCGCGACATCAAGCCCGCCAACATCATGTGGGAACCCGATTCCGACACGGTCAAGGTCACCGACTTCGGCATCGCACGCATCACCGATTCCTCCAAGACCAAGACCGGCATGGTGCTGGGTACGCCTTCCTACATGTCACCCGAGCAGCTCGTCGGCAAGAAAATCGGGGGACACTCGGATCTGTTTTCGCTGGGCGTCACTCTCTACCAACTTGCCTGCGGCCATCTGCCGTTCCAGGGCGATTCGATGGCGCAGCTCATGTTCAAGATCGCCAACGAACCGCACCCCGACATCCGCAGCCACAACCCGAAGCTGCCCGCATGCGTATCGGCGATCGTCAACAAAACACTGGCCAAGGATCCGGAGCAGCGCTATCAGGACGGCGAGCAAATGGCGAAAGCGCTGCGTTTGTGCCGGCAAAGCCTGTTGCCGCCGGCACGCCAGGCGGCAGCGCCCGCGGCTCCCGCGCCGAGCTCATAGGGGACGGGATGGCAAATCTCAGTTCCGTGCTCGAAGTCACGTCCGCCACCCATCCGGGCATGGTGCGCTCGCACAACGAGGACAGCATCGCGGCAGATACGGAGATCGGGCTCGCAGTGCTCGCCGACGGTATGGGCGGCTACAACGCCGGTGAAGTGGCGAGCGGCATTGCGGTGGCGATGGTCTCGACCGAAATGAAAAAAGCCCTCGCCGCCAAGAAACCGGATGAACTGAATGGGAAAGCAGCGGAAACGCTCATTGCTGAGCACTCGGCCAAGGCCAATGCCGCGATCTACCAGGCGGCGCAAAGCCAGCCGCGGTATTCCGGCATGGGTACCACTTTGGTGGTGGCGTTATGGCACGACAACCAGATTTCGGTCGGGCACATCGGGGACTCCCGGCTCTATCGGCTGCGCGGCGGGGCCTTGGAGCAGATCACGCGCGACCACTCTTTGTTGCAGGAACAGATAGATAGCGGCATGATTACCAAGGAGCAGGCCAGGTACTCGCAGAACAAGAACCTGGTAACGCGCGCGGTCGGCATCGATCCCGAGGTGGATGCCGAAGTCCACACCTACACGGTGCAGCCGGGTGATATCTACCTGTTGTGCTCGGACGGACTGAGCGACATGGTCACCGATGAGGACATCCAGTTGACACTGTCCTCGCTGCAGTCCAACCTGCCGCTCGCGGCGCAGCAGCTGGTGCAGCAGGCGAACGACAACGGCGGACGCGATAACATTTCGGTTATTCTGGTGCGGGTAGTGAGGGATTTCCCGGTGCGCACCGGCTTGTTGGAAAGATTGACGGCTTGGATTAGATAAACGACGGGGATACCACCATGGCGAAGTTGATTCTCAGTCTGGAAGGGTCGGTCATCAGGGAAGTCCCTCTCGACAAGGAGCGCATTACCATCGGGCGCAAGCCGCAGAACGACATCCCGATTGAAAATCTGGCGGTGAGCGGCGAACATGCCTGCATAGTCACCATCCTGAATGACTCGTTCCTCGAGGACCTGGGCAGCACCAACGGCACGCTGGTCAACGGCAACCCGATCAAGAAGCACATCCTGCAGAACAATGACGTAATCGAGATTGGCAAATACAAGCTGAAGTATGTGGGCGAGGGCCCGGCCGCGCATGCCGCCGCGGACGATTTCGAGAAAACCATGTTGCTGCAGCGCTCGCCGGTGTCGGCGAAGGCCGCAGCCGCGCCCAAGGCTCAGGGGGAACCCCAGGCGATGCCGGCACCGGCTGCGGCGGCAGCGCCGGCGGCGGGTTCCGGGCCGGCGACGCCCCAACCCAGGCGGCCAGCCGGTGAAGCGCAGTTGCTCGCGGCCATCCAGATCCTGAACGGCCCGAGCGCCGGCAAGGAGCTGGAACTGACCAAAAATCTCACTACGCTCGGCAAGCCGGGAGTGCAGGTGGCGGTCATCACGCGGCGTCCCCAGGGTTATTTCATCACTCACGTCGAAGGCGCCACCTTGCCGGTGATCAACGGCAAGACACTCGACGCCCAGGCCCATGCGCTCAACGACCATGACGTCATCGAGCTGGCAGGCGTGAAGATGGAGTTTTTCATCAAGAAATGAGTGCGGCCGCAACGCCGGGGCCGCACGCTCGATCCCGCGTCGGGCGGTTGGAAGCAAGCATCGGGCCGGATATCGGCGGAACCTGCCGGTAATCCGGCCTTTGGTTTCTGATTGGACGGACAGCCGGGCGCGTGACGGCGCCATGACGGGAAGCGAAACGGACCAGGCGAAAGGGGCAGGGGAGTGGCTGCTTTGAAGAAGCACATCGTGCGGATCGGCATCGGGATCTTCGTGGTCCTGATGTTCCTCGGCCATGTCCGCGAGAACTATCGGCTTCCCCTGATCGACAACCTCGAGGCCATCGTCTACGACACGCGGCTGAGGCTCACCATGCCGCGCACCGTGGATCCCCGCGTCGTCATCCTCGACATCGACGAGAAGAGCCTGGCGGAAAAGGAGAAGGGCGGGGAGGGACGCTGGCCGTGGCCGCGCGACCGCCTCGCGCTGCTGCTCGACAAGCTGTTCGACAAGTACGACGTCGCCATCGTCGGCTTCGACGTGGTGTTCGCCGAGCGCGACGAGTCCTCCGGCATCCGCGTGCTCGAGCGGTTGAGCGCGAAGGAGCTGCGCGACGTGCCGCAGTTCCAGTCGGTCCTGGCGAGAATCAAGCCGCAGCTCGAGTACGACGACATCTTCGCGCGCAAGATGAAGGGGCGAGCGGTCGTGCTCGGCTATACTTTCTCGACCGACGAGCCGGGCTTGGCGCCGAAGAAGGGCCTGCTGCCGCCACTGGTGTTTCCGGCGGGCGCGTTTGCGGCGCGACCGATCCGTGCCACATCGTGGTCCGGCTACACGGCGAACCTCGAGGAGCTGCAGAAGAACGCGGCGAGCGCCGGGCACTTCAATCCGTTTACCGACGATGACGGCATCGTGCGCCGCGTGCCGATGCTCGCGGAATACAACGGAGCCTATTACGAGCCGCTGGCGCTCGCCATGGTCCGCGTGCTGCTCGGCTCGCCGCCGCTGATGCCGATCCTTCCCGACGAGGCGTACGCCCCGGCGGGCTATCCGGGCCTGGAATGGCTGCAGGTGGGCTCGCTCCGGATCCCGCTCGATGACACCGCGAGCGCGCTCGTGCCCTACCGCGGCGCCAAGGGCATGTTCAATTATTTCTCGCTGGTGGACGTGCTGAACGAGCGCGTCGATCCCGCCGAGCTCAAGGGCAAGATCGTGCTGGTCGGCACCACCGCGCCCGGATTGCTCGATCTGCGCGCGACGCCGGTGGGTCCGGTGTATCCGGGTGTCGAAATTCACGCCAACCTGATCGCCGGCATGCTCGACGAAAACATCAAGCAGCGTCCGCCCTACGTGCTGGCGGCGGAGTTCCTGCTGCTGCTGATTTCAGGACTGGTCATCGCGTTGTTGCTGCCGTTTCTGAGCCCCCTGATTTCAACGTTGATCACGCTGCTGGTGCTGTTCCTCGTGCTGGTGATCAACGTGGTGGTGTACCATGTCTTCCATCTGGTGCTGCCGCTCGCCTCCGGCGTGTTGATGATCCTGGTGCTGTTCATGCTCAACATGGGCTACGGTTTCTTCATCGAGGCGCGCGGCATGCGGCAGATCACCGGGCTGTTTGGCCAATACGTGCCGCCGGAGCTGGTGGACGAGATGGCGAGGAATCCGGAGCAGTTCAACATGACGCCGCGTGCCGAGGAGCTCTCGGTGTTGTTCTCGGACGTGCGCGGATTCACAACCATCTCCGAGAGTCTTAGACCCGAAGACCTCGCGGTCTACATCAACGAGTATCTCACCACCATGAGCCTGGTGATCCGCGAACGGCACCGCGGCACGCTCGACAAATACATAGGCGATGCCATCATGGCGTTCTGGGGCGCGCCCGTGGCCGACCCGAACCACGCGAATAACGCCGTGCTCGCGGCGTTGGACATGCAAGCCGAGGCCAAGACGCTCAACGAGAAGTTCAATGCGAAGGGCTGGCCAACGTTCAAGATCGGCATCGGCGTCAACTCCGGCGTGATGCGCGTCGGCGACATGGGATCGAAAATCCGCAAGGCCTATACTGTCATGGGTGACGCGGTGAATATCGCCTCGCGGCTCGAAGGCATCACAAAACAGTATGGGGCTGATATTATTGTCGGCGAGGGTACGAAAGGCCTGATTGCCGGCTTCGTCTGCCGTGAAGTCGACCGGGTGCGGGTCAAGGGCAAGGACGAACCGGTTGCGATCTACCAGCCGCTGGGACTGGAAGGTCGCGTTGAACAAGCCAAGCTGGACGAGATCAAGCTTTGGAATCAGGCGCTTAGGTTCTACCGCGCCCAGGATTGGGACATGGCCGAACTGCAGCTGCTCAACCTCAAGAAAATGGCGCCCGAGAGCGAGCTTTTCGACGTTTACCTCGAGCGGATTGCCTTGTTCCGCGCGCACCCGCCCGGCACGGATTGGGACGGCGTGTACACATTCGAGACCAAGTGATGAGGCTCAAGATCTTGGGCTGTAGTGGTGGTATCGGGGGTGACTTGCGCACCACCTCCATGCTGCTCGATCATGACACGCTGATCGATGCGGGTACCGGGGTAGGCGACCTGTCGATCAACGAGCTGGCGCAGATAGATCATATCTTCGTCACGCACTCACACATGGATCACGTGACCTCGATTCCGTTCATCGCCGATACCGTGGGATGGATGCGCGACAAGCCGATTACGGTGCACGCGACGCGGGAAACGCTCGATATCTTGAAGCAGCACTTGTTCAACTGGAAGCTGTGGCCGGATTTCACCCAGATTCCGGATGCGCGCAATCCCGTGCTGCGTTATGAGACAGTGGCACTGGGGAACACGGTGGCGTTGAACGGCCGCAGCTTCACGCCGCTGCCCGCCAACCACGTGGTGCCGGCGGTGGGATACCACCTCGACTCGGGCCGCGCGAGTCTGGTGTTCACCGGCGATACCACGACCAACGATGCGCTGTGGCGCGAGGTAAACAAGATCGCTAATCTCAAGTATCTAATCATTGAAACCGCGCTCTCGGACCGCGAGCGCAAGCTCGCGATCGCGTCCAAGCATTTGTGTCCCAGCCTGCTGGCGGAGGAACTCGTCAAGCTCAAGCAATCGCCGCAGATATACATCACGCATCTGAAGCCGCGCGAATCGGAACTCATCATGGAAGAGGTCGCGGTGCGGGTGAAGGAACGCAGGCCGCAGATGCTGCAGAATAACCAGGTTTTCGAGTTCTAAGAGGGTGAGGGCGTTATGAGCACCGTACTCCAAAGCAAACCGGTCAGCCAGGAAAACCTGGCTGAGAAGCTGAATTTCCAGCAGAAACTGCAGACGGTCACGAACAAGATCCACGCGACGAAGAATATCGACGAGATCATCCTCGAGCTGTCGCAGGATCTGTGCAACCTGTTCAATTCCGACCGGCTCACGATTTATCTCATGAGCGAGGACAAGGGTTCGATCATCTCGAAGGTAAAGACCGGCCTGAACTCGTTCAAGGACATCAAGCTGCCGATCAACGAGCAGTCGATCGCCGGCTTCGTGGCGGCGCACAAGCACGTGATCAACATCCGCGACGTCTATGACGACGCGGAGTTGAAGTCCTACAGCCCGCAGCTCAACTTCCTCAAGGCGGTGGACGGCAAGACCGGCTACCGCACCAAGCAGATGCTGGTGGCGCCGGTGACCGATACCAAGTCCAAGGACAAGGAGCTGATCGGCGTGGTGCAGATCATCAACTCCAAGACCAGTCAGCCGTTCCTGCCGGTGATGGAGGAGGGCGTGGTGCAGCTTGCCGAGACGCTGTCGATCGCGTTCCGGCAGCGGCAAGGGCCGATGATGCAGGTGCGCACCAAGTACGACGGCTTGGTGACCAACGCGGTAATCTCGGCGGAGGAACTGGAACTGGCGCAGCGCTCGGCACGGCGCAAGAACCTCGACATCGAGACCGTGCTGATAGACGAGTTCCAGGTGAAATTGCCGGCGCTGGGCGACGCGCTGTCGTCCTATTTCGGCGTGCCGTACGAGCCATTCAAGCAGGACCGCATCAAGCCGCCCGACCTCATGAAAAACATGAGCCGCGAGTACTGCCAGACCAACCAGTGGGTCCCGCTCGAAGACTCGAAGGAAGGCATCGTCGTGATGGGCATCGACCCGGAGAAGACCAAGGCGTCGAAGGTGGTTAACAACGTCTATCCCAAGAGCAAGGTCGTCTATAAGGTGACGACCAACCGCGAGTTCGCCTCCACCCTGGACCAGATGTTCGGCGGCGGCGGGCTCGGGGTGGACCCTGGCGACATCGGCGACATACTCGGCACGATGGACGACGAAGACGCGGCGCCCGTCGAAGGCGCGGAGGACGTGGCTTCGGCGGCCAACGACAACGAGGTGGTGAAGCTCGTCAACAAGGTGGTCATCGACGCCTACCAGCAGGGGGCCTCGGACATCCACATCGAGCCCTATCCCGGCAAGGCCAAGACCGAGATCCGCTTCCGCAAGGACGGCGAGCTCGTGCCTTACATCGCGGTCCCGGGCAGCTACCGCATGGCGATCGCCGCGCGGTTGAAGATCATGTGCGATCTCGACATCTCCGAGCGCCGCAAGCCGCAGGACGGTAAGATCAAGTTCAAGAAATTCGGGCCGCTCGATATCGAGCTGCGGGTGGCGACCATCCCGACGCAGGGCGGGATGGAAGACATCGTGATGCGGATACTGTCCGCGGGCGAGCCCATCCCCCTTGACAAGCTCGGTTTGTCCAAGCGCAACCTGCAGCTGTGCAAGGACGCGATCGAGAAGCCGTACGGCCTGTTCTTCGCGTGCGGGCCGACCGGTTCCGGCAAGACCACCACGCTGCACTCGGTGCTCGGCTACCTCAACACGCCAGACATGAAGATCTGGACCGCCGAGGATCCGGTCGAAATCACGCAGAAGGGCTTGCGCCAGGTGGGGATGAATCCCAAGGCGGGAGTCACGTTCGCGGTGGCCATGAGGGCATTCCTGCGCGCGGATCCGGACGTGATCATGGTGGGGGAAATGCGCGACAAGGAGACGGTATCGACCGGCATCGAAGCCTCGCTCACGGGCCACCTGGTGTTCGCGACTTTGCACACCAACAGCGCGACGGAGTCCATCGTCCGGCTGCTCGACATGGGCATGGACCCGTTCAACTTCGCCGACGCACTGCTTGGCATCCTGGCCCAGCGCCTTGCCAGGCGGCTGTGCAAGTGCAAAGAGCCGCACGTCGCGACGGCGGAGGAAATCCAGTCATTGATTGAAGAATACTCGCTCGAGCTGCAGCACACGTCCGGATGGAAGAAGGATCCCAAGGCTGCGCGCGAGAAGCTCTATGAAGAGTGGGTCAAGGATTACGCCAACGACAAAGGCGGATTCACGCTCTATGCCGCCAAGGGCTGCGACGTGTGCGGCAACAAGGGTTACAAGGGCCGCGTCGGGTTGCACGAGTTGCTGATGGGCACCGACCGCATCAAAAAGGACATACAGGAGCATGTTCGCGTGGCGCAAATGCTCGCCACCGCCCTGGAAGACGGTATGCGCACCCTGAAACAGGACGGCATCGAGAAAGTCTTATCGGGGATCACCGACATCCAGCAAGTGCGCGCGGTGTGCATCAAGTAGGCGCGTAACGCCGTCCTCGCCAAATGAACGACTTACGTCAGGATCGCGGCGCGGGCGACCTGCTCAAGCGGCTCGAGCAGCTCAATCAGATCGGGGTTGCCCTCTCGCAAGAGAAGGACATCACCAAGCTGCTCGAGACCATTCTGATCGCGGCCAAGGACATTACGCGCGCCGACGGCGGCACGCTGTACCGCATGACCGAGGAGAAATCCCTCAAGTTCGAGATCATGCACAACGACACGCTCGGCATCGCGATGGGCGGCACGAGCGGCGTCGAGATCCCGTTCTATCCCGTTTACCTCTACGACCAGGACGGCAAGCCCATTTACACGATGGTGGCGGCCTATGCCGTGCACCACGACCAATCCGTCAACATCGCCGACGCCTACACCGAAGAGGGCTTCGACTTCACCGGCACCAAGAATTTCGACAAGAAAACGGGCTATCGCTCGACGTCCTTCCTCACCGTGCCGATGAAGAACCACGAGAATGAGATCATCGGCGTGCTGCAGCTGATCAATTCCAAGGATCCCGCGGCCGGCAAAGTGGTGCCGTTTTCCGATACCGATCAGCATCTCGCGGAATCGCTCGCGTCGCAGGCGGCGATCGCGCTCACCAACCGGATGTTGATCAATCAGCTGGAGGAACTGTTCGAGTCGTTCATCAACCTGATCAACACCGCGATCGACGACAAGTCCCCCTATACGGGTGGCCACTGCCAGCGCGTACCGGTGCTCACCATGATGCTCGCCGAGGCCGCGATCAAGGCCGACCACGGGCCGCTCAAGGATTTCGCGCTCGATGAGAAGCAGCTCTACGAGTTGAAGCTCGCCGGGCTGCTGCACGACTGCGGCAAGGTCACCACGCCGGTGCACGTGGTGGACAAGTCGACCAAGCTGCAGACCATCTATGACCGCATCAACCTGATCGATGCGCGCTTCGAGATCCTGAAACGCGACGCCGAAATCGAGCTGCTCAAGGCCAAGCTCGCCGCGCGCGGCGACGCCAGCGCGCTGGAGCGCGCGTTCGAGGAACGCCTCGCCCAGCTTGCCGATGACCGCGAGTTCCTGCGCAACTGCAACGTCGGCGGCGAGTTCATGACGCCGCAGCAGCAGGAGCGCGTGCGGAAAATCACGCAGTATCCCTGGCGCGACGAGCAGGGCCAGAGCGTGAATTTCCTCACCGGGGACGAGGTCTACAACCTTTTAATCTCGCGCGGAACGCTGACGCACAATGACCGCGAGATCATCAACAACCACGTGGCGATGACGCACAAGATGTTGAGCGCCCTGCCGTGGCCGAAGCACCTGAAGAACGTGGCCGAGTATGCGGCGAGCCATCACGAGCGCCTCGACGGCAAGGGCTATCACCGAGGGCTCACCGGAGATCAACTCTCGATGCAAGCGAGGATCATCGCGATCGCCGACGTGTTCGAGGCGCTGACCGCGAAGGACCGCCCTTACAAGCCCGGCAAGACGCTCACCGAATCCCTGCAGATCCTGGGGCGCATGGCGCAAGAGAGCCACATCGACCCCCACCTGTTCGACGTGTTCATGCGCGAGAAGGTGTACCTCAAGTACGCCCGGCAATTCCTCGACCCGGCGCAGATCGACGAGGTGGACGTCATCCGGATCCCCGGCTACGTCCCGCCGCCGGCGCACTGAGCTGGAATTTCAACACAGAGGCACAGAGAACCCGGAGGAATTCCCTCCGACGAAGAAGCACAACGCCGGTTTTGTCTCTGTGCTCTCTGTGTCTCCGTGGTCGATTCGAATCACGTCTTGCGCGAGATGTATACGACCAGCCCTTCGGTCGCGGTTTCGATGAATTTCTCGCCGTAACCGAGCTCCGTCAGCTCCCAGCGGAAGGTATTGGAGAGCCGCGCTTTCTTGTAGACCCCGAGCTTGTGCTGGGTCTTGAACGTGACCGCCTTGTTGAAGGCATCCTCCAGTATCGAGGTGAGACGCTTTTGTGAGATCTTGCGCTCGCCGCCGCCCCGGTCCATCGTCGGTGGATAGCGCTTGGCGATGTCCTGCGCGAGGCTCTTGGCGAATTCGTCAACTTGCTTGCCCGATACCGAGCCGAACAGTCCCATAAGTCCCATTCTCCCTGAGATGGCGCGTAGTGCGTCCTATTCCTTCGCGCCGAAGATGTGCTTCAGCATTTTGATGCCGAAGCTTGCCGAATCCGTCACGGCCTTCTCGGTGACCCCTTCCGGTTCCATCTCGACGCGGATGTCGTAGAGCAGCAGGTCGCGCAGCACGTCAGCATCGCTGATGGGGTCCACGCCGTGGAACGAGTGGTCCGTCTTCATGAAGGCGAACAGCGTGTTGGGCCGGTATTCCATGGTGGTCACTTTCCTGAACATCTTGTGCGGATAGTGCGGGCCGCCCGGGCATCGGAAAGCGGGGTCAAGCGGTACGTAGATCGAAGTTCCCAGGTGCTTCAGGCTGTCGTCGTCGGGACAGTAGAACAGCAGGGACATCAGTCGGTGCGGGGCATCGGTGTGGGGCCCGATCTTGTAGTTGGTGTGGTCGCGTACCACCAGTGACTCTGCCGAGAAGGCCAGATTCTTGACGTTCATCCCGAAGCGCTCGCGCACGCAATCGTCGAACTTGTCCACCAGCGCATACAGGAAACGACCTGCGAGCAACCAGTCTGCCAGCGCGATCCAGAACGCGCGCGCTTCCTCGGGGAGCTTGTCCACTTCCGACCTGTGCAGCGGCATGATGAATCGCTCGGGATAAGCGCCCTTCGGGACGCGCCCGGTGGAGTCCAGGCTGATCAGGTGCGACGAAGTGGGCCAGTTTCTCCTGAGTGCCGCATAGAAATCCTGCGGGAACACCGACTCGACGTAGATGTGCGGGAACGGATACTCCCTAATCGGCGCGTTGGCGATCTGGTAGATGACGTGTTCTTCAACGCCGGAAAACATAGTTGCCCACTCCCGCCGAGGGACCCGCGGTCCTGCGCGCGGCCCGGACCTGCTCTTCAGAAAAGCGGAAACCCAAGCCTACCAGTTCCTCGACGATCCGGCGATGCTCCTCGAGGTTGGAATTGATCTCAATCAATATCGACTTAATGCGCGGATCGCGCAGCGTCGCCTGGCAGCCCGCCAGTACCTTGTGCTCCAGGCCGTCCACATCGATCTTGATATGCGTCGGGACCGGCACCACACCGCTCTCGAGCAAATGGTCGAGCGTGGTCGATACGCAGCCTTGCGCATAAGGTGAGACACGCGGCCGCAGATTATGGTCGAGGTCCACGCCGAGCGTGTGCCCGGAGCCGCCGGTCGCGAAGCTGCTCAGATGCAGCAGCGAGAAACCGGTGTCATCGGATAGAGCCAGACAATAGGCGGTCACCTTGTCGCCTAGGTCGTTGGTCACGATGTTCTTGTTGAGCAGCGCAAAGTTCTGCGATTCGGGCTCGAACGCGAACACGCGCACCCCGCGCGTCTTGGCGGCCCAGATGGAGTACATCCCGACGTTGGCTCCGACGTCGACCAGAATATCACCGGGCGAAAAATTCCTGATCCAGTCGATGGTGTCAGGCTCCTTGGTGAAGAGCGTGTCCACCCGCCACTTGGTGAAGCGGTTCGGTGTGCAGTACGCAACTTCCGTTGCGCCGTCACGAACCTTTAGAATCGGATTAATCATTTCTAGGTCTTCCGGCGTCAGGTGCACGGTGGGTGCCGGGGCCGCGGCCGCTGCTGGGCGGCGATCGCGGTTGCGCAAAGGCCACAACAAGATTCGAAAAACGTTCATCGAGAAGCGCCGTAGCCCACTATCGGCGTATCATGGCGAGCCATGCCTGGCACGGCCATAATGGGCAATTTGCTTTGAAAAATAGAATGTTAGATTATCAGTTCCGGCCCCGGCTGCGTCAATAGCAGCGGGGTGGACGTCCGCTCAAGTCGCCATTGCTCCCGTGTTGATCTCGCTGTTCAGACAGTTACTCGATGGCGCGCGCGCAAAGCGTGCCGCAAAGCATCATCCCGCAGTGGCGGGGATGCTCGAGCGCGCGCGCGAACTGGAGCGCAGCGGCGATGTTGCCGGCGCGCGCGCCCTGTGTGAAGGCATTCTGTCACGCGATCCCGGACACGCCGGCGCCCACTGCATGCTGGGCGCGTTGTACGGGGAGGCCGGAGAACTCGAACGCGCGTTCACTCACTTCAGCGAGGCGATGCGGCGCGCGCCGGAACTCGAGCAGGCGCACCTTGGACTGGGCAACGTGCAACGGCTGCGTGGTGATCCGCAAGCGGCCGCGGCAAGCTATCGCCGCGCCCTCGCCATCGACAACGATTCGCCCGCGGCCCATTACAGCCTGGGGCTCGTTCTGCGCCACTTCGGGCAAATCAACGCCGCGCTCGAGCATCTTCAACGCGCGTTCTCGCTGTCGCCCGCGCTGAGCGACGCAGCGAAGGAGTGCGCCCTTTGTCACATACAGCTCGGCTCGTACGACGCGGCGCTGGCGTTGCTCGAAGATGCGCTGCGGCGCACGCCGGCGGCAGGCGACCTTCACGCGGCACTCGGCTTCGTCTACCAGAAGATGCACCGGTTGCAAGCCGCTCTCGAGTGTTATGAAAAGGCACAGTCGCTCGGTCATGTCGACGCGGATTTGTGGAACAACCTCGGCATCGTGCTGCAAGAATTGGGACGGTTACCCGAGGCGCTTGCGTTATACGACAAGGCGCTTGCGCTCCAGCCCGATTTCCCGCTCGCCAGGTTCCACCGGGCGCTGGCACGGCTCCTGATCGGCGATTATGCCAACGGCTGGCCCGACTACGAGATGCGGCTGATCAGCGAGGACAACCCGCGTCGACCCTACGCGTATGCGCGGTGGGATGGTTCGGCGCTCGCGGGGCGCACCATACTGGTTTACAGCGAGCAGGGTCTGGGCGATGAGATCATGTTTGCGTCCTGCCTGCCGCAGATCGTGGATGCGGCCGGGCGCTGCATCGTCGAGTGCAGCACCAAGCTGGAGGCGCTGTTCCGGCGCTCATTTCCGCGTGCCCGCGTCTATGCCGCGAACGCGGACCGGTCGATCCCGGAAGCGATCAAGGCCGAGTCGATCGAGTGCGAAGTACCCAGCGGGTCACTGCCGCTGCATCTGCGCCGGTCGCTTGCCGATTTCCCGCGGCACAAGGGATATCTTAAGGCCGATCCGCAACGGGTGGCGGCGTGGCGAGAGCGTTTGTCCGCACTCGGCGCGGGCCTGAAGGTTGGCATTTCGTGGCAAGGGGGAACGCACAAGACCCGCAGCCCGCTGCGCTCCATTCCGCTGCCGGAGTGGCTGCCCATACTTGAGTCGGATCGGACGCACTTCGTTAGCCTGCAATACGGCGACTGCCGCGGCGCCCTCGACGAACTCGCAACGCGACACAGGATGCACGTCACGCATTGGCAGGAGGCGATCGACGACTACGATGAGACGGCCGCGCTGCTCACCGCGCTCGATCTCGTGGTGAGCGTCTGCACGGCCGTCATTCATCTGAGCGGCGCGCTCGGGCGCCCGGTGTGGATCATGGCGCCGTACTGCCCGGAGTGGCGGTACGGGTTTGCCGGGGACGGCATGCCTTGGTATCCTTCCGTGCGCGTCTTTCGTCAACCTTCGTTCGGCGAGTGGCCACCGGTGATCGCCACGGTCGCCCGCGAGCTGCGGGCGCTGGAGCGTCAAGGGGCCGTGCAGACATCGCAGTCCGCCTGACAAGAGGCGCAACCTGGATGTCATATGAGCTACAGTCGCGCCAATCCGAGCCCGCGCTACCTCGAGCTGCAGAATCTGTATCGCACGATGCACGCAGAGGGCGAGAAGTTTCTCGGCGTTCCACCCGAAGAGACTTTTCCCGGCAAGAGCCTCAACCCGCAGGTGCACCGCATAAAGGCGCTGATACAGAAGACAGGGGCGCTCACCATCCTCGATTACGGCAGCGGCAAAGGCAAACAATATGATCCATGGCTCATCAAAGACGGCGCCGGGGTCGAATGGCCGAGCGTGATGGATTACTGGGACGTGGATGAAGTGGTGTGCTACGACCCGTGCTACCCGCCGTACAGCAAATATCCGAGTGGCAAGTTCGATGGCGTGATCTCGACCGACGTGCTCGAGCACTGTCCCGAGGATGATATTCCCTGGATCATTGACGAGATCTTCAGCTTGGCCTCCCGCTTCGTGTTTGCTAATGTCGCCTGCTATCCCGCACGCAAGCGGCTGCCGACCGGGGAAAACGCGCACTGCACCATCAAACCCGTGGAATGGTGGCGCGAGCTCATCGAACGTATCGCCGTGCGCCATCCGGGCATGGTGTGGGAGGTATGGATCCAGTGGCGCGTGGACACCCCGCAGGGATCGAAGCTGGTCGAAGAGCGAATCGGCAGCCGGTAAGCAATGAAACGCGGCGGCGGGAGGCCTGTACTCTGAAATTGCATCTGGTCAAGGAGATGATCGTGGAGCTCAAAGCGGTCAAGCCCATCAGAGAGCCGAAGGCCGAGCTGCAGACGGGCTACCGCATCGAGATCAATCTGGCCTAGGCACCCAGCACGCCTGCGCCGCTGGCCCCGGATGCTGAAAGACCTTCTCCGGCAGTTGCTGACGCAGGGCGCGCGGCGAAAGACCGGTGCGCACGAGACCAGGGCATCCCCAAGCG
>JAHFRO010000285.1 GCA_023266245.1 Betaproteobacteria bacterium
GCGTCGGCAGCGAAACCCAGCGCCCCTTCGCTCTCGTGGTCGTGGGCGGCATGCTCACCACGCTGGTCGTGGCCCTCTTCGTTCTGCCCGTGCTCTACAGCCTGATCACGCCGCGGCGGCTCATCACTCCAGAGGAGGCAGACGCATGACGACTATGAGTCGCCGATTTGCGGCAACCATGCTCGCCGTTTTCTTCATTGGGCTTGCACCGGCCCGCGCCCAGGAGAACACCCCCGTGCCGGACGTCGTGGATCTGGCGGCAGTGTTGCGGCTTGTCCGCGAGGTGAGCCCGCGCTTGTACATCGAGCGCCAGGCCATCGCCGGAGCCGAGGCGAATCGCATCACGGCCGGCGCCTATCCGAATCCGACCTTGAATTACGGCCGCTCCCGGCCGAGCGGCGGGCAGGCAACGATATTCGAGGGCAGCCGCCAGGAGCAAGCCACCGTCGACGTGCCCCTGCTCATCGCCGGACAGCGGTCGGCGCGCATCGAGAAGGCGGAACGCGAAATCGAGGCAGCCCGCGCGCGCGTCGCCTCCGGCGCCAGTTCTCTCGCCGCCGAAGCGGGTACCGCTTTCGTGGCCCTGCTGGCGGCGCAGGAGAAGGCCGTGTTGCTCTCCGCCGCGAACGAGGAGCTGGTCCGGTTACGCGCGATCGTTGCCGGCCGGGAAGCAAGTGGCATGGCGAGCCGCTACGACCTGACTCGTCTCGATGTTGAACTCGGTGGCTTCCGCACGAAGCTCGAGGAGGCGCAAGCCGAAATTTCGGATCGGGCCGGCAATCTGGCGGCGTTGCTGGGTTTGCAAAACTGGCGACCCAGGGCATCAGGCAGTCTCAGCCCGCTGGTTCTCGGTGCCGACACCCTCACCAGGCCTCGCGACCGTGCTCTGACCAGCCCTGCAATCATCACTGCAACCCGGGAAGAAACAGTTGCGCAAAGCAGTGTTGAAGTGGCACGCCGGGAGCGCTGGCCGGTTCCCTCCGTGAGTGCCGGCCGCACCTGGACCAACGATCCTTTCGGCGCGGCGAATATCCTCGGCTTGAGCGTCGAGATACCGATTCTCGACACCCGACGCGGTCCGCTGGCGAAGGCCGAGGCTGAGGCGAAGGCTGCGGCGCTCCGCCGGGAGCTTGCTGTAGCGGAAGTTGCCACGAATCTCGAACGCTTCGCCAACGTGATCGCCGCCCGCCAAGCGGCGCTGCAACGCTTCGAACAAGAGGCTGCGGCACGCCTGCCGTCGCTCAAACAGATGGCGGAGGATGCTTATCGGCTGGGGCGCAGTTCTATTTTTGAATTGCTGGACTCAACGCGCTCGCGCTATGACTTGCACCAGACGCGCATCGATCTCGTAGCGGCTCTATTCGAGGCGCAACTGCGTTTTCTGGCCATCAGCGGCGACCTGGAACGCAGCGTCGGGCTCACGGTACCCGAGCCCGCCCGGCGCTAAGCGCTGCGGTGCCGGCTCAGCGGGTGGAAAAGATGGTAAAGCTACCCGAAGGTGGCACCATCGACCAGTCGGTGCGGGCAACTGCCGGTGCGTAAGCTTGGCGTAAGGTCGGCGGTTTAATGTGTGATCGTGGTTGAACCGGACTACGGATCTCGTAGCTTACATCCGTACCTGGCTAAGCCACATTCCTCCTCGGAGTTGCAGGGTGGTTACTGCTGCTGAGACAGTGACTAACCCGGACTCGATTGCCGGCCGGCGGGGCAACCCATCGGCCGGAATTTTTTCAGCACCGTTACGGCGCGCGGCCGCCGGCGCCAAATCGGACCGGTGCCGGTGAGATCCTCGAAGTTAGAGGCTCTTATTAAAACCTTTCCCTAACCGCTGATTTTTGTTATTTTATCGCCGCTGGCAGCCGATTGCCGGCGGGATTCGCTTCCAAGGTGGGGAGGGCTATGGTGGTAAGGCGTATCGTAATACGGTCGGTTGCGTGCGCATTGAGCGCAGTGGTGCTGCTCGCTTCGCCGCCGCTGGTTGCCGCAGACAGCAAGCAGCGTGTGGCGGTCAAATACCCCTCGCAATCAGCCGCCCAAACCCCGGCCCGCAAATACGCGTCGGACAACCCCAACAACGTCGAACTCACGGCAGCGGGGGTCCTCAACCTCAAATCCGCAACTGCGCTGGTTGTTGGCCTCGATGACGGCCAGACGATCTATGCCAAGAATACCCAGGGCATCACGCCGATCGCGTCGATCACCAAGCTGATGACGGCCATGGTGGTGCTCGACGCCGGTCTGCCGCTGGAAGAAACGATAACCATCGCTCGCGCCGACCTTAATTTCGGGAAGCGTAGCAATTCACGCCTTGGCGTTGGCACCGGCCTTACCCGGCGCGACATGCTGCGAGTGGCGCTGATGTCGTCGGAGAACCGCGCCGCAGCATCGCTCGCCCGCGCTTATCCCGGCGGAGCCGAGGCGTTCATTGCGGCGATGAACCGCAAAGCCGTCGAACTCGGCATGTGGAACACGCGCTTCGCCGATGCGACCGGGCTCTCCAGCGAGAACGTGTCGACTGCGGAAGACCTGGTGAAGATGGTGAAGAGCGCTTACGAGTATTCGCTGATACGCGAGTTCACCACTGCGCCGGCGCACGAAGTCGAAACCGCGACGGGGCGCAACCTCAAATTCCGCAATTCGAACGGCCTGGTCAAAAACCCGGCGTGGGAAATCGGTTTGTCCAAGACCGGCTATATCAGTGAAGCCGGACGCTGCCTGGTGCTGCAGGCCAGGATCGCGGC
This sequence comes from Betaproteobacteria bacterium, assembly GCA_023266245.1. Lineage (GTDB taxonomy): Bacteria > Pseudomonadota > Gammaproteobacteria > Burkholderiales > SG8-41 > SG8-41. The sequence goes on from JAHFRO010000285.1 coordinate 2,742, forward strand.
GCGCCCGGTGGTGATCGTGCTGCTCGATTCATGGGGCAAGTACACCCGTATCGGCGACGCCAACCGCATCAAGAAGTGGATCGAGAGTCATACCGGGCGCAAGCCCGTGGGCTGACGCCC
>JAHFRO010000286.1 GCA_023266245.1 Betaproteobacteria bacterium
TTGGTGAGCTTGCCGAAAATGCCGGCCACCACCGGGATGATGCGGTCACGCGCCTGCACGCGCTGCGGGTTGGTGGCGAGCGACGGGTCGGCGAGGAAATCCGTCAGCCCGAACGCTTCGCAGAACACTTTCCACTGCGTGTCGGTCACCACGCCGACGAACACCTGCTCGCCGTCGGCGGTACGGAAGATGTCGTACACCGCCCACGCCCGCACGCGGTCCGGCATCGGTATCACCGGCTTGCCGGTCATCAGCGTCTCCATCATGTGCTGCGCCACCAGGAATACGTTGTTCTCGAACAGCGCGCTCTTCACTTCCTGTCCCTTGCCGGTGTGCCGGCGCTGGTAGAGCGCCGCCAGAATCGCGATAGCGCCGAACATGCCGCCCATTACGTCGTTGACCGACGCCCCGGCACGCAGCGGTCCGTACCTGCCGCCAGTCATGTAGGCAAGCCCGCCCATCATTTGCACCACCTCGTCGAGCGCGGTGCGGTGCTCGTACGGCCCGGCGAGGAATCCCTTGTGCGAGCAGTAGATGAGATCGGGCTTGATTCTTTTGAGCGCTGCGTAGCCGAAGCCGAGCTTTTCCATCGCGCCGGGGCGGAAATTCTCGCTCACCACGTCCGCGGTCTTGATGAACTTCAGCACGAGCTCCCGCCCCTGCGGCGACTTGAGATCAACCGCGATGCTTTTCTTATTGCGGTTGTAGGTGGGGAAGAATCCCGCGCCGGAAGCGACCAGCTTGCGCGTATGGTCCCCCTCGAGCGGCTCGACCTTGATCACTTCCGCGCCGAGATCGGCGAGAATCAGTCCGCAGGTCGGCCCCATCACCATGTGCACGAACTCGACGACGCGCACGCCGGCGAGCGGAAGCGAATGGTCTTGCGCCATTACACGGTTACCTGTCGGGACGAAAAACGGGGGGTTCGGAGCGGGTTGCGCCAACCCGAAGGCTAAGAGCCTCTAAACCTCTTGTCGGACGAAACCTCGCACCGGGCACACAGGATATCGTTCGCGGTCCATGTTGCCAACCACCACGATGACACGCACAATTTCCCCGCTGCCCGCGCACGAGCCGCCGGTCGCCATCCAACCCTGACAATCACAAGGAGAAACGCGATGAGCAGTGCCATCACCCGCCACCAACCCGGGGCCGTCCTCTGCCGAGCCGTGGAGTACAACGGCCTGGTGTTCGTGGCTGGCACGACCGCCGACAACAAAAAAGTTTCGTGCAAGGAGCAGACCGAGGAAGTGCTGAAGAAAATCGACTCTTATCTCACCGCAGCCGGCACCAGCAAGGCCAAGCTGCTCTCTGCCAACGTCTGGCTCGCCGATATCAAGGAAAAGGAGCAGATGGACGCGGCGTGGAAAGCGTGGGTTGACCCCGACAACAAGCCGGTGCGCGCCTGCGTGGAAGCGCGTCTGGGCACCCCGGACACCCGCGTCGAGATCATGGTGACCGCCGCCAAATGAAGAAGCGGGGCTAGGAACTAGGGAGTGGGGGCTGGAGTACAGCCAGTAAGGTATTGTTCCTGACCCCTGACCGCCGACCCCTGATCCCGAACTTTGAGCTAGCTGCTGCGCTGCCTTGCCTGCGGCTCGATTCCGGCAAGCTTGGCGAGGTCGCGGTGCAGGCGCGCGACGCGCTCGATCTGCCCCTTGGCCGGGAAACGCTCGTAGAAGCCCTCGACACGGAAGTTGCGGCCCTGCTCGCTCCAGGGAGCGAGGCGCTTTTCCCAGCGCGGCTGGCGCCCGTCCACGGGTTCTGCGTCCTCTCGTGCGAGGTCCGCGCACACCCGTATCATCGCCTTGAGGGTGACGGACTTGGTGACCATGTAGTTGGGGTGCCCCCACCCGTTGCCCCACACCCGCTGCGCGGCCTTGAGGAAATCGCGCACCATGGCATAGTAACGGTCGGTCTCGCGCGTGACGTTGGAGGCGCGCTGGATCTTGCGCCAATCGCCGCTCACCCAGCGGTGCAGCTCGTTGAACAGCTCCGCCTGCAGAATCCACTTCTCCTGCTGGCTGCGCCCGCCCAGCCGGTTGATGCGGTAGCGCAGCGGGCTGTCGCCCTCCCTGTAGAGCTTGTCCACCACGCGCGCCGCGAAACGGCGGTCGGGTTCGGCCCACGAGATGCGCTCATAGAGGTCGACCAGGTGGCTCTTGTTGATGCGCGTGGGTGTGGAGTTGATGATGACGAACATTTCCGCGGCGAAGTCCTCGCTGCGCCCGTCGAAGATCACGCACGGAACCTGGATGTTGCTGCCCGAGCCCGGACGTTCCCTCAGATAAAAGCGCAGCGCCGCCAGCCGGTGCTGGCCGTCAATGATCAGATACTTGCTGGTCGGCTCCTGCAGGCGCCCGATGTTTTCATAGGAAGTAATCGACTCGAAACGCAGCTTCTCGCTGGTGAACAGCAGCACCGTGCCGGGGAGCGGCGGCTGGGTCACCGCCATCTCATAGAAATTCTTGAGCGCCCGCACCTTGGCGCGCGAGAGCTGCCGCTGGAACGCCTGATCGGTGCGCTCGATGCGGGCGATGAACTGCGCGATCTCGTCGCTCTGCGAGATCATCTGCGGCGCGATCTGCTCGCTCTCGCCGTAGTAGCGGCTGATGAACCGCACCTTGGACAGTATCTCGTCCGCGGTGTAGCTCCCGAAATAGAAAATGCTGTCCTTCTGTCGGATGCGCGTTGCAAGCATGGTCTTATTGTCCCGGGGTTGTTGGTCTACCACCTGCAAACCGGAGCGCCGCCCGCGCCCGGGCAGCGGTGCGCAAACATTCTAGCGTTTTGGGAGCGCCAACGCGAGAAAACCGGGCCGGCACGGCGACACGATGTGGACCGCGGCAGGCCGGGCCGG
>JAHFRO010000287.1 GCA_023266245.1 Betaproteobacteria bacterium
ATCTGCTCGGTGCCGGGGCGGTTCAGCTGATAGAGAATGGTCTTGCCGTTGCGGTCGCGTATTTCCACCCACGACTCCCTGTCGAACACCATCCGCACCTGCCGCTCGCCCGGCCGTGCCAGCTTGTCGAGGTCACGCAGCGCGCTGCGTGCGGCGGGCGATGCCGCGTCGTGCGACGTGGCGGCGGTCACCGCGGTCGCCGTCATCGTCGGCTGGCTTGCCTGTGCCTTGCCCGCCGGCGGCGGGGTCGCGGCGCCCGTTTCGGCCTGCGCCAGCGGGGCCGCCGCCTCTTGCGACTGCGGCGCCGCGGGGACCGGGGCCGGCGCCAGCGCGACCGGCCGGGTCACTACGGTTTCGGTCTCGTTCCAATAAAACTCGTAGAACGCGAGCCCCGCTATCACCACCACCGCAGCGATCGCGTACCCGGGCCAGCGCCTGGTTTGAGCGGACGGGAACGGAATATCCCGGGACGGCGGCGTCTCGGGCCGCGGCGCCTGTTGCGTCAGGCTGTCGCCCACCGACTGGAGCAGTTCCTCGGGATCGAGCCTCAAGAGCCGCGCATAATTGCGGATGAAGCCGCGCACGAATACCGGCCCGGGCAGCTTGTCGAAGTGGCCGGCTTCCAGCGCCTCGATCTGCCATACCGAGAGCTTCAACTGGCGCGCGACATCCGCCGCGCTCAGGTCCTGCAGCTGTCGCGCCTGCGCCAGCCGCCCGCCCGGTGCGGCACCGGGCGCCGCTCCGGGCGCGCCCGGCAGCGTGTTATCCGTCTCGCTCATTCGAGCTGGCCCGCGTTGAGCGCGCGGGCTTCCTTGGAGTTCGGGTAGTTCTTTCTGAGCTGCAGCGCGTAGCTCGCCTCCGAGTTGCGGTCGCCCAGCCTGCGCTCGATGCGCACGCCGAGCCACAGCACCTCGGCGTTCGCCGGTGCCACCTGCGTCAGGCGGTTGAGATAGTCCTTGGCGTCGCCATAGTTGCCGCGCGCGTAGGACAGGTCAGCCATCTGGTAGAGCGCCTGCGGCTGGCTCGGGCGCACTCTCAACGCCTGCTGGAAGTAACTTTCCGCGCTTGCCAGATCGCCGCGGCGGCGCGCGCATACCCCCGCATTGATATAGGAGCGGTCGGGACTCTGGTAGAGCGGATTGCTCACCGCCGCCATGAAGTACCTGATCGCCTCCTCCTCACGCTTGCGCTGGCACAGGAACTGGCCGTAGTTGTGGTTGGCATCGTGATCGAGCGGGTTGATGCGCAGCGCGCGCTGGAAATACTCCTCCGCCAGACGGTCTTCCTTGAGCTCGGCATAGATCAGCCCGGCGACGTTGTACGCCGGCCCGTAGTTGGCGTCGGAGCGCAGCGCTTCCTTCACCTCCTCGAGCGCCACACCCATGCTGCCGATGTCGAAGTAGTTCGCGGCGAGCTCGGTGTGGATGCGCGCGCGCATCTGCTCGGCACCTTCATCCCCGGTCGTGGTGGTGGCGGGCTTGAGCTTGGACTCGGTGGCCTGTTGCGTGGCGCAGCCGGCCAACGCGACCCACACCAGCACCATCGTGAGCCCGAGCATTTTCATTGTGCCATCTCCTCCTGCCGGCGCTGTCTGCGCCTGGTTCGGTCCTGCACGCGGCCCGCAAGCTGCCCGCAAGCGGCGTCGATGTCGTCGCCGCGGGTCTTGCGGATGGTCGCAACCAGTCCCGACTGCATCAGCACGTCGCGGAAGCAAGCGATCGCCTCCGGACTCGAGCGCAGATAGTGCGTGCCGGAAAACGGGTTGAACGGAATCAGATTGATCTTGCACGGGACCTTCTTCACCAGCCTGGCGAGTTCGCGCGCCTGTGCGACGCTGTCGTTCACGCCGGCGAGCATCACGTACTCGAAGGTCACGAAGTCGCGCGGCGCCTTTTCGATGTAACGCAGGCACGCCGCCAGCAGCTCCTTGATCGGATACTTGCGGTTGATCGGGACCAGCTCATCGCGCAGCGCGTCGTTGGGCGCGTGCAGCGAGACCGCCAGCGCGACCGGGCACTCGTCGCGCAGCCGGTCCATGCCCGGCACCAGGCCAACAGTAGAGAGCGTCACGCGCCGGCGCGACAGGCCGTACGCGGAATCGTCGAGCATGAGCTGCAGCGCCGTCACCACGTTGTCGAAATTGGCGAGCGGCTCGCCCATGCCCATCATCACCACGTTGCTGATCGGGCGCTCGCTCGAAACACCGCGTCCCAAACTGCGCACGGCGCTTTGCGCCGTCCCCACCTCCCCCGGCAGGGCATCGCGCGACCGAAGGGCGCGCCCGGCGCTTTGCGCCGTCCTCACCTCTCCCGGCAGGGCATCGCGCAACCGAAGGGCGCGCACGGCGCTTTGCGCCGTCCCCACCTCCCCCGGCAGGGCATCACGCAACCGAAGGGCGCGTGATGCCCACCAGAGTTGCCCGATGATCTCCTCCACCGTGAGGTTGCGGTTGAAACCCTGATGGCCGGTGGAGCAGAACGTGCACGCGAGCGCGCACCCCGCCTGCGATGAGATGCACAGCGTGCCGCGATTGGTTTCGGGAATGAACACGGTGTCGATCGCGTTGCCGGTTCCCACATCGAGCAACCACTTGCGCGTGCCGTCGGCGGCGGTGGTATCGCGCAGCACCCGCGGTGCGGCGATCACCGCTTCGCGCGCCAGCGTTTCGCGCAGCTGCTTCGACAGGTCCGTCATGGCGCTGAAGTCGTCGACGCCGGCGTGGTGGATCCAGTGCATCAGCTGCTTGGCGCGAAACGGCTTCTCGCCGAGATCAGCGCACAAGGCCTGCAGTCCGCGGCCGTCGAGTCCCAGCAGGTTGATCATGGTCGGCGGAATTCAGCGCGAATAGATGTCGAGCA
>JAHFRO010000032.1:0-1604 GCA_023266245.1 Betaproteobacteria bacterium
GGCAGCCGCGCTGGCGCGCTGCCTGCAGCAGCTGGAAAGCAAGCAGCGCCAGAGCATCATGCTCGCGTTCTTCCACGGGTTGAGCCACTCGGAGCTCGCGAGCCACATGCGGCAGCCGCTCGGCACGGTGAAGACCTGGGTGCGGCGCGGGCTGGAGCGCCTTAAGGGCTGCCTGGCAAGCGTGTAAAGCTGATTTAGCCGCAGATAAACGCAGATTAACGCTGATGAGAATCAAGAACCTGACAACCAAATTTTAGGGCTGGTTTTATCGGCGTTCATCGGCGGTTTCATAAGGTTTTGAATGGCTTCGTATAGCAATCCGCAACTGCGCGACAAGCTCGCTGCCGAGTACGTGCTCGGCACGCTGCGCGGGCGCGCCCGCGCGCGCTTCCAGTCGCTGCTGCGCTACGACCTGGGGCTGCGGCGGCTGGTCGCGGAGTGGGAAGCGCGGCTCACGCCGCTGGCGCTCGCCGCGGGGGAGATTTCTCCGCCGGCGCGCGTGTGGCAAGCGCTGGCGCAGCGCATCGCCGGCGCGGCGCGCGGCACCGGCTGGTGGGCGAGCCTCGGATTCTGGCGCGGCCTTGCGGTCACCAGCACCGCCTTCGTTCTGGTTCTGGCGAGCTTCATCGGCGTGGCGCCGCGGCCCGAGCCACCGATGGCGACGGTCGCGGTGATGTCGGATGAAAAAGCGCAGCCGGCGATGGTAGTGTCATGGCAGCAGATGAAGACGATGCGCGAGCCTCATATCCGGGTAAAAATCCTCCAGGACCATCCCACCATGGCAGCCGGCACTGCGTGGGAGCTGTGGATGCTGCCGGGCGGCAAGGCCGCGCCGGTTTCGCTCGGCCTCGTTACCCTCGACCCGGTGCAGGTGATGAAGCTGCCCCCGGTGCTCGCCAACAAGATGGATGAGGCCTGCGGCATGGCGATGAGCGTCGAGCCTGCGGGCGGCTCGCCCACTGGCGTGCCGACCGGCCCGGTGATCTTCAAGGGCCAGTGCGTGAAGATTTTGTGAGGACACAAAATCTTGAACAAGACACGAACGAAAAACTGAATTCTTGGTGCTGAATCCTGAATCCCGCCGCCGAGGAGCCGTGAAGAAATCCATCGTCATTTTCGTGGTTGGAGCGCTGCTAGGCACAGCGGCGGGATTTACGTTGGGGATATTTTTCTACCCCTATATTTTTCTCGCGGATATCGTCGCTTCCGACCGGGTGGACGACAAGTCCGCGAGAAAAATAGTGGCGAAGGGAACGTTCATCCACGCTAATCCTTCGGACCCGATCCACCACGGCAAGGGACGTGTGACCGTGTACGATGGCCTCGTGCACCTGGAAAGCGACTTCGAGGTGGGGCCGGGGCCCAAGTTTCACGTCTATCTCGTGCCGGAGAAGAACGTGATCCCCTCCACCAACGTCGCCAGGACCATGTACGTCGACCTCGGCCGGCTGAAGGCGTTCAAGGGCAGCCAGAATTATCCGGTGCCGCAGGGCGTTAATCTCGCCAACTACGGGAGCGTGGTGATCTGGTGCGAGCAATTCGGCGTGCTGATCTCGCCGGCCGTGCTCACATTCCAGTAATTAATTAGCCGCCAAGGCGCCAAG